>DAOUYN010000066.1 GCA_030666075.1 Actinomycetes bacterium
TCCCACTCACATCGGCGGCCAGGCCGTCCTCGAAGGTGTTATGCTCCGAGGTAAGAAGCATTGGACGGTCTCTGTGCGGCGCCCGGACGGCGAGATAACATCTCAGACGAAAGAGCTGTCTACTTGGTCGAGCCGTTGGCCGTGGTTGAAGTGGCCGATAATCCGCGGCGCGGTCGGACTGGGCGAAGCGGTCGGACTGGGCGTCAAGGCGCTCAACTTCTCAGCCCAGGAATCGACTGAAGAAGACCTTGAGATAGGCGCCCGCGAGATGGCATTTACGATGGTCCTCGGGTTTGCTTTGGCTCTCGGCCTCTTTTTTGCTCTTCCGGTTTGGCTGTCCGGTTTCGCGGGCCAGGCCGTAGATTCGGCGGTTGCCAAGGACGCCTGGCTCAATAACTTTATCCATAATATCGTCGAGGGCGGCATCAGGATCGCGATATTCTTTGGTTATCTTCTTCTGGTGTCCAGCCTGAAGGATATTCGTCGCGTCTTTGAATATCACGGCGCCGAACACAAGACTATCCACGCATTCGAGCACCGCGTTGAGATGGAACCCGAGAAGATCGATGAGTTCAGCACGATGCACGTGCGGTGCGGCACCAGTTTTCTGCTGGTGGTCATGGTTATTTCCATATTTATCTTTGCTCTATTGGGCCGGCCCGAATCGATTTTGGCCCGCATCGGCTTGCGGTTTCTGGTCTTGCCGTTGGTGGCCGGCTTGTCCTACGAAGTCATCAAATTTGCCGGTCGACACGAGGACTCATTATTTATTAGGATAGTAATGGCGCCGGGACTGGCTCTTCAGAAGCTGACGACGCGGCCGCCTTCGATCGATCAGATAGAGGTGGCGCTCGCTTCTCTCAACAGCCTCCTCGCCGTCGAGGGCGACGGCCAAAGCGAACCAAAAGCCGTCCCCAGCGGCTCGTAGCTATCGCCGACCGCGCATGAACCGGTCTCGGGTGGTTCGGACCCAGGAATAAGTGATGACGATGAAAAGCAAGCTCAAACAGATAATCAAGAATTATGACGAGTTGACGGGCCAGCTCTCCGACCCAGCCGTTATCAATGATCAGAACCGGTACCGAGACTTGGCGAAGAAGCATTCCGATCTCGGACCCCTGGTCGGCAAGATCAATGAGTATCTCGAAGCGGACACGGCCATCGCCGATGCCCGGGAGATGCTCAAGGCCGAGGACGATGGCGATATGCAGCGTTGGCTTCACGACGAGATCTCGACTTGGACGGCGCGCGAGGCTGAGGTCGAGGAGGAATTGCGCGTCTTGATGTTGCCTACGGACCCAAATGACGAGAAGAACGTTATCGTTGAGATCCGCGGCGGTGCCGGCGGCCAAGAGGCATCCCTCTTTGCCGGGACCCTCTATCGGCTCTATACGCGCTTTGCTGAGCGGCGGGGCTGGAAAACCCAAGTCTTGAGCAGCAACTCCTCCGAGGTCGGCGGCTTCAAGGAGATCATCTTTGAGATACACGGACGCGGCGCTTACAGCGTTTTAAAGTTCGAGTCGGGAGTCCACCGCGTCCAGCGTGTGCCGGTGACCGAATCGGGCGGACGCATCCATACATCGACAGCGACCGTCGCCGTCCTGCCCGAAGCCGAGGATATCCCTGAAATAGCTATTCAGGCGCAAGATATCCGGATAGATATCTTCCGCTCCAGCGGTCCCGGCGGGCAGTCGGTAAACACCACTGATTCCGCCGTGCGCATCACCCACTTGCCGAGCGGGATCATCGCCTCCTGCCAGAATGAGAAATCTCAGCTTCAGAACAAAGAGCAGGCCTTGCGGATCTTGCGGGCCCGACTTTACGAGCAGCTCGTCAGCGAGCAGCACGAGGAGCAGGCTTCGGCGAGGCGACTCCAAGTCGGCACGGGCGATCGTAGTGAGCGCATCCGTACCTATAATTTTCCGCAGGGCAGGGTTACGGACCACCGGATCGGTCTGACGGTCCACAACTTGGACGGAATACTCGACGGCGAACTGACTCAATTGCTGGACGGCCTAGTTGCCGCCGACAGGGCGGACAAACTAGAACAGGTAAACTGATGTCTGAACGCTGGACGGTCGGAACCGTTCTGGCCGCCGCGAACGAATACTTGTCCGGCCGGGACCTTCCCGGTGCCCGCCTGGAAGCCGAACTCTTATTGGCCCATTCTCTTGAGCTCTCCCGGTTCGATCTTTATACACAATTCGACCGCCCGCTGAGCGAAGCGGAAAGGACTGTCTACCGGGGCCTGTTGAAAGAGCGCTCCACCGGTCGTCCCTTACAACACTTGACGGGCACACAGGCGTTTCGCCGCCTTGATTTACGCATGGCCGACGGTGTTTTCATCCCGCGCCCCGAGACCGAGCTGCTGGTGGAAGCGGTACTGGACCGCCTTGGCAGCCAGGGGGGCTCGGCGGAAGTACTGGAGATCGGGACCGGTTCGGGGGCGATCTGCGTTTCGCTGGCGGTCGAGGCCCCCGGGACGGTCGTCTGGTCTGCCGATATATCAAAAAGCGCTCTGACCCTGGCAGCCCTAAATGCCCGCGCCCACGGGGTCGAGGATCGCCTCAATCTAGTTCATGGCGATCTTTTTTCCGCCGTTCCGGCCGGCAAGGTTTTTGATGTCATTGTTTCAAATCCACCCTACGTGCCCGCTGGTGAGATCGATGCGCTCGCCCGCGAGGTCCGTGATCATGAGCCGCGCGCGGCTTTGGATGGCGGCCCGGCCGGCCTCGATTTTTATCTGCGAATCATCTCCGAGAGCCGGCAGTGGCTTAAGGCCGGCGGCCTCGTGGCTTTTGAGGTCGGCGTGGGACAGGCATCAGAGGTGGCCGCCGAGCTCTCTAGGGCCGGGTTTGAAAGTGTCGATGTCACCCGCGATTACGCCCGGATCGAGCGCATAGTGACCGCGGTCTACCGGTCGGCCTGACGTGCGCGAGCTGAAGATCGATTCGAGGCATCCGGACGCAACGGCCCTAGCTGAGGCGGCCGAGATACTCAAGGCAGGCGGTCTGGTGGTCGTGCCGACCGACACGGTTTATGGTCTGGCCGGCCGGCTCTTCGATGCCGATGCGCTGGCGCGGATATTCGCGGCCAAAGGGCGCCCCGAGACCAAAGGGCTGATCGCCATGATCGCCGACTCCGGCGACTTGGACTCTGTTAGCGTGCAGCCATCGGGCGTCGCCCGGGATCTGGTATCGCGTTTTTGGCCCGGGCCTTTGACCATCGTGACAAAAGCCCGCCCGGATATTCCCTCAAGTGCGGTCGTTAAAGGTAAAATAGGAGTCCGTTTGCCGGACTACGAACCGCTCCGCTCGCTCATCAGGGCGGTCGGGGAGCCCCTGGCGGTGACGAGTGCGAACTTATCCGGGCGCCCGAGCCCGGTCGATATCTCAAAGAGCCGGGCTGATCTCGCGCCCTTGGTCGACCTCATTTTGAACGCCGGGCCCTGCGCCCTGGGAGTCGAATCGACAGTGGTCGACGCTGACGTTGACCCGCCGGCCATATTGCGCGAAGGGGCGCTTGGCGCTGAGGTCTTAATAGATGGAGGAACCGCAGATGACGATGGATAAGACAATAGCCGTAGGGGCCGACCATGCCGGCTTCGAACTCAAGACCCTCCTGGTGGAGCACTTGAAAGAAAACGGTTATGATGTCCAAGACGTTGGCACCCACAGTGAGGAGTCGGTCGATTACCCGGACTACGCGGCTAAGGTCGCCAAAACCGTGGCCTCTCGGCGGGCAGGCCAGGGAATACTCGTCTGCGGCAGCGGGCTGGGCGTGGCCATAGCGGCCAACAAAATCGATGGCGTTCGCGCCGTGACCGCCAATACTGCCGAGTTGGCTAGGTTGAGCAGGTTACACAACGACGCCAATGTCTTGGCCGTCGGCGCCCGGATAATCGAGCCCGGGACGGCCAAAGAGATAGTGGATAGTTGGCTGCAAACGGAATATGAAGGCGGCCGGCACCAGCGCCGAGTCGACAAGATCACCCGATTAGAGAATGGAAAGTGAGAGTACGTTGGAGCTGAATAAGTGGGACCCCGAGGTAGCCGCCGCCATCCAGGGCGAGTTGGAACGCGAACAGAACACGCTGGAAATGATCGCCGCTGAGAATTTCACCAGTGAGGCGGTCTTGATGGCCCAGGGCAGTGTTTTGACGAACAAGTACGCCGAAGGCTACCCCAACAAGCGTTACTACGGCGGTTGCGAATATGCCGACATCGTCGAGGACCTCGCCCGGAACCGCGCCAAAGCTCTCTTCGGCGCCGAACACGTCAACGTTCAGCCCCATTCCGGCGCTCAAGCCAATATGACCGTTTATTTTGCCGCCCTCGAGCCGGGCGATACCATTATGGGACTCGATCTCGCCCACGGCGGCCACCTGACTCACGGCAGCAAGGTCAATTTCTCCGGCCTTATCTATAAATCAGTTCCGTACGGGGTCGATCCAAAGACCGAGACTATCGATTTCGATGCTCTGCGACGCCAGGCCAAGGAGGTCCGGCCGAAGATGCTCGTCGCCGGGGCCAGTGCTTATCCCCGACAGTTAGACTATAAGCGGTTTCGGGAGATAGCCGATGAGGTCGGCGCTATGTTGATGGTCGATATGGCCCATATCGCCGGATTGGTGGCCACCGGGAACCACCCCAGCCCGGTTCCGGAGGCCGAGTTCGTCACGACTACCACTCATAAAACGCTCCGGGGTCCCCGGGGGGGCATGGTCCTTTGCCGCGAGGAGTTCGCCAAGTCGATCGATCATACGGTCTTTCCGGGGATGCAGGGCGGTCCGCTCATGCACGTCATCGCGGCCAAGGCAGTGGCGCTTAAAGAGGCGGTCGCCCCGGAATTCAAGTCTTATCAGGACCAGGTCGTCAGGAATGCCAAAGCTTTGGCCGATGCCCTCATGGAGGCCGGGTTCCGACTTGTTTCCGGCGGGACCGATACCCACCTGATGCTGGTCGATCTGACCGGCCAGGGGCTGACAGGCAAAGAGGCCGAAGAGGCCCTGGATCGGTGCGGTATCACAGTCAATAAGAATGCCATCCCGTTCGATAAGCAGTCCCCCTTTATCACCAGCGGCGTCCGGATCGGGACGCCGGCGCTGACGACCCGGGGGATGAAGGAAGATGAGATGCGCCTGATCGCCGGGCTCATCAAAACGGTGCTGACCAATAAGGATAACGGGCCGGCTTGTGACACGGTCCGGGCGCGAACGCTCGATCTATGCCAGTCGTTTCCGCTCTATCCTGGCCGTCACGAGGACAGTTAAGAAAAACTGACCCTAGGGAGGTCTATGGACGACGCCGGCATTTCCATCGCGCGTCCCTCTTGGGACGAATATTTTGGCTCTATCGTGAACCAAGTCGCCACGCGCTCCACTTGCCTGCGGCGCCGGGTCGGCGCGGTCATCGTCAAGGAAAAACGGATATTATCCACTGGGTACAACGGTGCTCCGAGCGGGATCCGTCACTGCGTTGACGTCGGCTGCCTGCGAGAGGAGAGTGGGGTCGCCAGCGGCGAGCGGCATGAACTTTGCCGCGGCCTCCACGCCGAGCAGAACAGTATTATTCAGGCGGCGCTGCATGGAGTCTCCATTCAGGGAGCGACAATATATACGACACACCAACCCTGCATCCTATGCGCCAAGATGATCGTGAACAGCGGGATCGAGCGGGTCTGTTATCTCAATCCTTACCCGGATGAGCTGGCCTTGTCGATCTTGACGGAGGCCAAAGTGGAGCAAGTCCATCTCAGCGAGTTGGGTAATGATGAGTGAGAGCGACCGTCATCGATTGAACCGGGAGGCAACCCGATGGTGAGGTTCGGATTCATCTTTTTTGTTGCCCTGGCAGTATCTTCCATCGGGACCAGACTCGTCAGTCCGCTGGCTCACCGCTGGGGAGCCGTCGATCATCCGAACGAGCGCAAGATACATGCCGAGCCCGTTCCGCGCCTCGGCGGGGTGGCTATCTGGCTGGGATTTCTAGCCGCGCTCTCATCCTTCATCCTCTTTCAGCGCTTCT
>DAOUYN010000085.1 GCA_030666075.1 Actinomycetes bacterium
GGTCTATGTCGATACCGTTCTGGGCGATGAGCATGCGCTGGGACATATGCGCGAAACAAGCAAACGCCACGATGGCCAGCGCAATGAATACCTTATTGAATGTGAAGCGTGGACGAGCGGCAGGCTTGGAGACCGCCTGTCTGGCGGGAAAATCGAGTACGAGCTCTTGAAACTCAGGGAATATTTGTCTTGCCGCCTGCATCAGTCATTTTCTCGGCCACCCTCATCTTCGCGCTTCTGGCCCGGGGGTTGGCTTCGATCTCCTCTTTGTTTGGGACAATCGGTCTATTCGTCACAATCCGCAAGATCGGGGTCCTGTCGCAAACGCATATAGCGATCTGCGGCGGGCAGACGCACCCGGTCGCAGCTTCACGAAAGAAGTGCTTGACCAGACGGTCTTCGAGTGAATGGTAAGAGATCACCACAATGCGGCCACCGGGGCGGAGCCACTTGGGCATTGCCGCCAAGGCACGCTCGATCTCTTCAAGTTCTGCGTTTACTTCGATCCTGAGTGCCTGGAAAACCCTGCGGGCCGGATGGCCTCCCGAGCGTCGAGCGGCAGCGGGAACGGCGTCCTTTATCACCGCCACCAGCCGGCCGGTCGTCGTGATCGGCTGATCTTTTCTGTTCTTAACGATGAATTCCGCTATCCTCGCGGCCCAGCGCTCTTCGCCGTACTTCTTGATCAGCGAGGCCAGGCGGTCTTGGGGGTATTCATTGACGACCCGCTCGGCGGTCAAGTTCTGTTTAAGATCGAACCGCATGTCGAGCGGGGCGTCGTATTGGTAGCTGAAACCCCGGGCCGGGTCATCGAGCTGAAGCGAGGAGAGGCCAAGGTCGAGGAGAAATCCATCGACCAACCCCACCCTCGCCTCGGTGAGGACCCTATCTACATCGGCAAAACTGCCGTGATAAAGTTCAAAATGCCGGCTGAAGCGCGCCAATCGAACTCGGGCTGCTTCTATTGTTGTATCATCTCGATCGATCCCTACTACATAACCTTCTGGTGCGATGTGTTCTAATATCTTTTCCGAGTGTCCTGCCCCGCCTAAAGTGCAGTCAACTATGGTGTGGCCATTGCTACAATTGAGTTCTCGCAAGACCTCAGCCGGCAAAACGGATTTGTGCGAATATTCCATTGTCAAAGGGCTCTTGCTCTATTTCTTATGGGCCATATTTCTAGCCCTGACTTCTCGGGTCTCTCTGTTCTTCTGGCGCTTTACTTCCCAGTTCTCTTTGGGCCAGATCGTTAGGTGCGTGAAGTTTCCGATAATCGAGACATCTCGATCGATCCCGGTTATCTCCCGCATCCGGGCCGGGATCATGATCCGGCCGCCTTTATCGACTGTGACGACTTCAGAGCTGGCGCCGATATCCTCGCGCATGTCGTTCTCAGTTGGATCAAACTCATCCATATTCGCGAAACGCTCGGCGATCTTCTTCTCAAAAGTGTCCCGCGGATAAAGATTAAGTGAGCCGTCAACGCGCTCCATAATGACCGCGCCATCCTCAAAGGCTTCTTTGAGCTTGGCTGGCAATTTGATTCGGCCCTTTTCATCTATCGAATGCTGAAACTCGCCTAGGAACACGCGTCTTCTCCATTAACAACCGTTCTACGCCCCGCAGACTCCCGAGCGCCCCGGCCAAGACCTTTTCGGCATAAGATGCCCTGGTCGCAGAATGCGCCGGTTCGTAATAATCCTTTATCGGGAGTCCAAATCTATTGATCATGTTGGCCACTTTATCCCATTTCTTTCCACAATGCAACTCTTTTGTTCCACTTTTCGACATTTTCTTTGATTTCCTTAGCTTTTTTCAAATATTTTCCTTTTTTTGCACTCGACCTGGGGGTATCGGGGCCGCCGCTTGAAGAAGTAGATATGGTAAGGTTGGCTTGGGAAAACTCAAGGAAGGTGGGGGTGTTTGTGACAATTCAGGATTGGTTGCCGGGGGTGCTGCTCGGCCTAGTCGTTGCCGGTGCTCTGGCTTGGTATTTCCAGGCGGCGCAAAACAGCCTGCGGGCCGCCAAGGCAGTCTCTAACGAGCGGGAAAGCTCTCTGGCGACCCAGCTGTCCGCCGCCACCTCGAAGCAGGCGGTCGTCGAAGAGCAAAGCGCTGCTTTGACGGCCGACAAAGCCGAGCTGCAGGTCAAGGTCTCGAAACTTGAGACCCGCCTCGAGGACGAGCGCAAAGCGTCCCGGGAGAAACTCGCCCTACTGGAAGAGGCCCAGGCTAAACTCTCCGACGCCTTCAAGGCCCTCTCTTCGGATGCGCTCAAGAGTAACAACCAGTCCTTCCTTGAACTAGCTAAAGCGACGTTGGAGAAATTTCAAGAAGGCGCCCGCGGCGACCTGGAGTCCCGGCGCAAGGCGATAGATGAATTGGTCAAACCTCTCTCCGCTTCGCTTGAGAAGGTCGATAAAAAGCTGGGCGAGATAGAAAAAGAGAGGGCGACAGCCTACACCTCCCTGACCGAACAGATCAAGACGATGGCGACGAGCCAGGCCCAACTACAGTCGGAGACAGCAAGTCTGGTGACGGCGCTCCGAGCGCCGCAGGTCCGCGGGCGCTGGGGTGAGATCCAGTTAAAGCGGGTCGTCGAGATGGCCGGCATGGTCGAACGGTGCGACTTCGTGACCCAAGAATCCGGAGCATCGGACGAGGGTCTGCTCCGCCCGGACGTGATCATCAAGCTGCCGAATGACAAGAATGTAGTCGTAGACGCTAAGGCCCCCTTGCAAGCCTACCTTGAGGCGCTCGAGACCGCGGACGTCGATGCCAAGACCATAAAACTAAAAGCCCACGCCGCCAACATCAAAACCCACATTGAAAAATTAAGCGCCAAGTCATACTGGCAGCACCTGGAGCCGACACCGGAATTCGTCGTCCTCTTCCTTCCCGGAGAAGCGTTCTTCAGCGCCGCGCTCGAACAAGACCCAAGCTTGATCGAGGTCGGAGTCGAGCAGCGGATCATCCTCGCCACTCCAACGACTTTGATCGCGCTCCTGCGTGCGGTCGCGTATGGTTGGCGCCAAGAACAGCTGACAAAGAATGCCCAGGAGATCAGCGAGCTCGGCAAACAACTCTATGAGCGGCTCCGGACGATGACCGGACATTTCGCTAAAGTCGGCCGGGGATTGGATACGGCTATCGAATCATATAATAAGGCGGTCGGCTCCCTTGAAGGCCGCGTCCTGGTGACGGCCCGCAAGTTCGTCGATCTCGGGGCGGCCGCCGACAATCCCCTTGAGCAGCTGCAGGGAGTCGACAAGACGACGCGAGCGCTCCACGCGAACAGCCTTGAAGATACGGAGACGGACACGGACTTCGCCCTCTCTCAGAAAGACTAGTTGTCTAGAAGAGGGTTTCCGCCTCCTCGGCGGATTCCTTGGCTACAGGCTTGGCGGCCTCAGTCCTGTGTCGAGCCTTAGTCGGCCCCAAGTATAGGAGGTCGCTGAACATCTTCTGAAACTCCGTCCACTCAACGCCTTCGTCATACTTCTTCGCGATGCCCAGCCAGCCGTTCATCTTGGCGTCGACATTATCCAGCAGGTTGAGCATGACGGCTTCCAGCGTCTTCGGGCGGACCGCGGCGCCGTACTCCGGCTCGCCGTGGTGGCTGAGGATAAGGTGAGATACCTGTGCCTTCAACTCCTCGGGGAAACCCTTGATGCTATCGGCGGCCTTGAGGACCATCTCGTTGCCAAGGACAATATGGCCCTGCAGCCGGCCCTTGGTCGAATAATCGATCTTCGTCGTATAGTCGAACTCGACGGTCTTGCCGATATCATGGAGCAGCGCCCCTGCTATGAGCAGCGATTTATCGATAGCCGGATATTGTTCGGAGGTCGATACGGCCAGGCGACCCACTGAGACCGAGTGCTCAAGCAATCCACCTAAGTAGGCGTGATGGAAACCCTTGGCCGCGGGCGCCAGTGTAAAGGCATCGTATGTCTCTTTGTCTTTGAAAATCTTATCAAGCAGTTTTTTGATATCCCCATCATCGACTTGCGCGAGGACGGCCTTCAATTCGGCCTCAAGCTCATCGATATCCCGCTCAGTAGTGGGCAGAAAGTCCGTGATGTCCAGATCGCCTAGCGCCACGATCCGCAGATGGTTGAGGACGACCTCGACTTTATTCGTATACCGGTTAACGTTGGCCCGCCCATCGATATCAATAAAGACACCGCCGCCCAAAGTACCGGCGTCGGGATTCTTCTCCATCGTCTCGTCCCACATGACGGATTCTATCTGGCCGGTCTTGTCAGCCAATACGACCTTGAGATATTCCTTCTTCGCCTTGGTAAAACGGCGGTGGGCCGTATCCACAAGAAAGACCCCGCTTACCTCAAAGCCTTCCCTTATATCCGCAACAAATGTCTTTGACATGCTCCCCCTTTTTTAGAATCTCTTCTTAAAGTCCTTGATCTGCGCCGTGCTACCCATGACGATGAGATGAGAGTCGTCGCGTATCTCATGTTCGGGCCCGGGATTAGAACAAATATATTTGCCGGTCTCGATGCAGCCGACGACAGTACAGCCGGTCCGGCTGCGAATGTGCAGGCTCCCGATCGTGCGGCCCACCATATTCGGACCGGCCTCGGCCGTCATTATCTTAAGGCCTTCCGCCAGCGTAATGACGCCGTCGCCCATGAGCATCTCCGCCAGCATCTGCCCGGCGATCGTCGATAGCGAAAAGACAAAATCCGCGCCCGCCTGGTAAAGGTGGTCGGTCGTCGCCCGCGAATTGGCCCGGGCCAGGATATGAAGGTCGGGATTGAGCCTTCTGGCCACGAGCGTGGTAAAAATATTGTCCCGGTCGAGATGGCTGGCGACGATCAGCGTCGAAGCCTCCTCTATGCCCGCCTCTTTCAGGACCTCCTCGTCGGTAGCGTCCCCTTGGATATACTCCCCGTCCTTGGCCCGGGGATCTATTATCTTGGACTCGATACCCCGCTTGTCGAGGACCTGCTTGACCGCCCGGCCCACATCCCCGAACCCGGCGATCACATAGTGGCGCTTGACCGTGTGCTCGGGCACCTCGACGGTGAAGGTCAGCTGCTGCAATGCGAGCAACTGCTCACGCGTCCCTACCGCGACCAGTACGTTCTCAACTGAGATCCGGCTCTGCGGTCCCGGCTCGACCTCCAGCTTGCCCCGATGCCAGATACCTATCAGGTCCGTACCCGTGCGCTCCGGGATCCGGGCCTCTTTGAGCCGCAAGCCGTCGAAGGGCGAACCCGGATAGACCGGCAACTCGACCAAATAATAGCCGGCGAGCAATTCACTGACACCAT
>DAOUYN010000026.1 GCA_030666075.1 Actinomycetes bacterium
GGGAAGTTCTTGTTATAGACACGGTGGTGGCGTTCTCCCGCAAGCCCATGGTTGAATCGAACGCTACCGACCGTTGATTATAAGCTTGATGGTACCCAAGACCGATCACATTCTCCAGCAAGGCCGGGAGGTGCAGCACGATGCCGGTCCCGCCGACAGTCGCGAACGGCGGAGCGACCGTCTTTTCGGGAGGCACAGCCAAAGCGTCTGCCTGGGAAACCTGCTGATTCTGCTCGCTTACGACGCTGACATTGTAACCGACCACAACAACCAATATGCCGACAAGAGACAATACAATAGCGCGCACGCGCCGCATCCGGATCGCCCCGGCATCTACCTTTGCCTGCCTTTTGGCGCCCCTGACTTGGTCACCCCGCCCAGATTCCTCAGGCACTCCGGCGTCTCGCCGCCCTCGGGTCTCCACTATCGCTTCTTCGCCTTCGCTTGGTCTACCAGGCGCTGGGCATGCTCGACGGAGACTAGCGATTCATCCAAAGTGCCGCCCAATCGCGATAGCTCAGAGAGACGATCATCGCCGATGACAGAAGTGACATCGACATTCGTCACACCGTCTACGACCTTCTTGGTTACCGCTAGATGATGGTCGGCAAAAGCCGCTACCGAAGCCAAGTGAGTGATCGCTAAGACCTGGCGGTCGCCGGCAAGCGAGGCCAGCTTCTCCCCTACCCGCACGGCCGTCCGTCCGCTAACGCCGGCGTCGATCTCATCGAAGAGCAGGGTCGGCACAGTGTCGCGCTCACCAAAGACCGATTTTACGGCCAACATCACTCGAGAGGATTCGCCGCCGGACGCCACCTGAGACAGCGATCGCGGCTCCTCCCCGGGATTGGCGCTAAAGAGAAATTCAACCCGGTCACGCCCGCTCTTCCCCCAGCCCGGTTCGGGGTCGGCAGCTACCTCGGCTAAGAAAACCGCTTGATTGAGGGCCAAGTCGGCCAGCTGAGCGCTGACCGCGTGAGCGAAGGCTTCTCCGACCTCGCTGCGGCGCCTGGTCAGTGTCTCCGATGCCTCGGCCAACCGCTTCTCGGCCGTGCCGGCGACCCGGCGCGCTTCGTCCAGCTGCTCCCCCTGGTCGTTCAGGTCCATGATGTCACGGCGGTCGGCATCCAGTCGCCCGATCAACTCCTCGATCGGCAACTCATACTTCCTGATCAGATCTTTTATTAGGAAAAGACGTTCCTGCAGGGCCTCAAGCGAACCGGAGTCGTCGGAAAGCCCTTCGATATACCGGCGGATAGCCCCGGCCGCTTCATCGAGTTCGGCGGCAGCGGACCGTAGATGTCCCATTGCGGCTTTGGTCCCGTCATCTTTGGCTGCGGCCCGCTCAAATTCCCCGATCGCATCATGGGTCCCCGAGAGCGCCCGCTCGTCGAGGTGCGCCCGTGTCTTTGCGGCCGTCTCCCGCAACTCAGCCAGGTTGGCCAGCCTCGTTATCCTCTCCTCAAGCTCCTGATCTTCCCCCGGCTCCAATTCGACCTGCTCGAGTTCGTCGATCCGCCATTCTAGAAAACGACGGCGCTCACTCCGTTCGCTGAAGGCCGCTTCCAGCCCGTCAAGAACAGCGATAGCAGTTTTCCATTCTTCGCGCCGAAGACGATATTCACTCATCGCCGCCTCGACCGACTCGCCTCCGAAACGATCGATCAGGCCAAGACGGGCACCCTGGCCCTCCAAGGCCCGATGACCGCTCTGCCCGCAAACTTCGATCAGAGAGGTGCCGATCTCAGATAACTCCTTGACCGTGACCAGGCGTCCGTCGATATACGCCCGGCTCCGCCCGTCCGACCCGACTCGACGGCGCAAAACAGTTTCCTCATCACCATTGAGGAAGAGTCCTTCCACCCCCGCCGCATCGCGTCCGCGACGGACACGGGCAGCATCGGCCTTGGCTCCAAGCAACAAAGAGATAGACTCGACGACCATACTCTTTCCTGTACCTGTCTCACCGGTAAGGACGTTGAGACCATCGGTAAACGTCAGAGTCATCTCATCAATCAGCGCCAGGTCTGTGATGCGTATCTCAGCCAACATAAGTCAATGCCGGCTTAAAGCCCGAGCCATCCTTTGAGCTTCTCTCCCAGCGATTGATAAAAATCCGGACCATTAAGACTGATGAATTTGAAACGCTCCTCAGCAACGCAGATATCGACGGCCGCCACCTTCCCAAGGTCGGCTAGAGCGACGCCGTCGATGCTGACACCGGCCCGGGCGATCGTCTCAGTCAATCTCGGCTTGAGAGTCAATCTCTCGCTGGCGGAAAAGACCAAGCTCTTATTATTAAGAGAGTGCGGACAGATCGGAACCATCGCAAAGACGTCCGCTGAGGGCGAGATGACCGGTCCGCCGGCCGAAAAAGCGTAAGCAGTGGAACCGGTCGGGGTGCTGACGAGGACACCATCGGCCGCGTAGTCGCAAAAATGGCGGCCGTCTATGAGGACCTCGACTTTAATGAGACGACTGAACTCCTCGCGCCCCACCAGGATATCATTGAGAGCGACTCGATTGATCTCGCGGCCATCGTCGAGTCGGATCGTGGCTGCCAACATATGGCGCTCCTCGACCCGAAACCCACCGGCGGCCACCTTCTCGAAGGCGGCCTCGATATCATCGGGACTGACCCACATCAAGAAGCCCATCTCGCCAAGATTGACTCCCAGCACCGGAACCGTGCGGTGGCGCATGAGGCGCAATGCGCGCAAAGTAGTCCCGTCGCCACCCAGGACCACGGCAATATCTACATCGTTGAACAGGTCGTCCTCGGCCACGGCGTAACGTTCCAGGCCGACCTGCCCCGCTTCGATATGCGGGATGCTGATGGCTATTTCGTGCTCTTCCAGCCACGCGACACAGCGTTTGAGTATATCTTTGACGCCCTGTTTGCGAACATAAGGGACGATCGCTACTTTATTTATCGAACCAGCTCCTCATGGGCCCCTTCTACTACCTCGAGGACCCGAGCATCGATGTCCTCAATAGCATAACCGACCGATGGCACCTTCGACAAATGAATCCAGAATTCAATATTGCCCTTGGGGCCGAGGATGGGCGACCAAGTCAGCCCTAAGACCGACCATCCCTCGCCAAAACAGAGTCGGACAATGGCGCCGACGACTTCTCGGTGGTCATCTGACGCCCGCACGACACCGTCTCGCGCCACCCGCCCCTTGCCGATCTCGAACTGGGGTTTTATCAGGGCCAGGGCCTCACCTTTTTCATCCAACACAGCCCCTATAGCCGGCAGGACCTTGGCCAAAGAGATGAATGAGACATCGATCGTGGTCAGACCGGGCGCTTCATCTAGTAGTTTTGGCTCTAAGTACCGGACATTGACGCGTTCCAATACCTTGACCCGTTCGTCTTGCCGCAACTTCCAGGCCAATTGACCGTAACCGACATCGACAGCGAAGACCTTGGCCGCGCCTCGGCGCAGTAGGCAATCGGTAAACCCACCGGTCGATGCCCCCGCGTCGAGAGCGATCCTGCCTTCAACTGCGACATCGAACACATCCAGGGCCCTTTCCAGTTTCAAGCCGCCGCGAGAGACATACTCGTCTTCGCTGCCCGTATATTCGAGCACGGCGCCTTCACTTATTTTCTGGTCCGGTTTTCGGCAGACCGAGCCGTCGACTTTGACGGAACCGACAATGATCGCCGCGTAAGCTTGTTTGCGCCCCGTCACCAGGCCGCGGCTAACCAATAATCGATCCAACCTCTCTTTTATCATGAGTGTTGATTATGGCCCGGATCTTATTGGCCAACGACTCCGGATCCAGCCCTACCTCCTGGTGTAGACGGTCTACATCGCCATGGCCGACAAATTGGTCGGGGAGACCAAAGTTGACCACGCGAGCGCCCGCTGTGGGGGACAATAATTGCGCTACCAGCGAACCGAAACCGCCGATAGTCGCATTGTCTTCTACTGTCACCACCAATTCACACCGGTCACCGAGTTCGGTTAAGAGTTTTGTGTCGAGCGGTTTGACGAACCGGGCGTTCACTAACGCGCAATCGATACCCGAATCACGTAGATCCTGCACAGCCCGGCGCGCCACGGCCACCATCTTCCCGACAGCCACCACCGCCACTTTCGAGCCGTCGACTAAGAGCTCAGAGCGACCGATGGGCAGCGGCGAAAAGTCATCAGTCAAGGGCACGCCCGGGCCCGCCCCGCGCGGATACCGGATAGCAAAAGGGCGTTCGGACGCGATCGCCGTCCCCAAAAGACGCTGCAACTCGGCCTCATCCTTTGGCGCGGCCACGACCATCTCAGGCATATGACTAAGGTATGAAAGATCAAAAGCACCATGGTGGGTCGGGCCGTCGTCGCCAACGAGACCGCCCCGGTCCAAAACAAAGACTACCGGCAATTTCTGAAGACAGACATCCTGGACGATCTGGTCGTAAGCCCGCTGCAGAAAAGTCGAATATATAGCGACCACGGGCTTGAGGCCTTGAGAGGCCAATCCGGCGGCAAATGTAACGGCATGCTGTTCAGCGATGGCGACATCGAAAAAGCGATCCGGATGTGCGGCCGCAAAGAGATCCATTCCCGTCCCCTGAGACATAGCCGCCGTGATACCGGCGATCCTTTTGTTGTCCGCCGCCAGCTTCGCAAGTGAGCGGCCGAAGACCTGGCCATATGTCGGGATCTGAGACTTTTTCTTTAGCTGCTCCCCGGTCTTGATATTGAACGGACTGGTGCCGTGGAACCTGTCGGGACAGCGCTCGGCAGGTTCATAGCCGCGACCTTTGTGGGTCAGAACATGGATCAATATCGGGCCGCTGAGTTTCTTGGCCATCAAGATCGCTTTACGCACATCTTCGATGCCGTGGCCGTCGATAGGGCCGATATACTTCAGTCCCAGCTCTTCAAAGAGCATGCCGGGGACGAGAAACTGCTTGACTGCCGTCTTCCAGGTCTCGCCAAAACTGACCATCTTCTCGCCCACCGCCGGGATCCGGCGCAAGACTTGTTCGACGTCGTCGCGGAGCCGATTATAGGTCGGGTCGAGGCGAACGCGGTTTAAGTAACAAGAGAGACCGCCGACGTTACCCTCGATCGACATCTCGTTGTCGTTGAGGATGATGATCAAGTCGGAACCGACATGTCCGGCTTGATTGAGGGCCTCGTAAGCTATGCCTCCCGTCAATGCGCCGTCACCAATGACCGCCACTACATGTTCGTCGCTGGCGCGGTGATCGCGACCGACAGCCAATCCCAGGGCAACGCTCAACGAGTTGCTGGCATGACCGGAATTGAACGCGTCATGCGGGCTCTCGTCCCGCTTCGGAAAACCACTTAGCCCGCCGTGTTGACGCAGAGTATCGAAATCCTTGACCCTGCCGGTTAAAAGTTTATGAACATAAGCTTGATGGCCTACGTCCCAGACGATGCGGTCGCGGGGGCTATCAAGGGCCAGGTGGAGTCCGATAGTCAGCTCGACCACACCCAGATTGGGAGCAAGATGACCACCGTTCTTCGACGTAACCTCGATCATGCGATCACGTATCTCGCCGGCGAGCATTGTCAGCTCCTCCGGCGATAGACCCTGAAGATCTGCCGGCGACTCTATGTTGTCTAGGATAGTGTCTCCCATGTTAAGAGGTTCGCGCCAAAACGAATTCGGCCAGCTCGTTAAGGATCCCTCGCTCCAAATCACCTTCGTCTAGCGCGACCATCGCATCATCGATAGCCGCCCGGGCCGCTTGTCGCGAATTATCTACCCCAATCATACTGACGAATGTCGTTTTGCGATTGTTCTCATCACTCCCGACTGGCTTTCCAACGGTATCAGTCGAGCCCACGACATCCAGGATATCGTCGATTATTTGGAAAGCCAGCCCTAAGTTTACCGCATATCTGCCCAGGGCCGCTATTTGTTTGTCGGTGCCGCCGCCAAGAATAGCGCCGCAGACAGCGGCCGCTCGTATCAAGGCGCCTGTCTTGTGGTGATGAATGAATTCCAGCGTCGTCCGATCGACCGAAGGCCCCGCGGTTGCAACATCCACGACCTGCCCCCCCACCATCCCCTGGAGGCCAGCGGCTCGCCCCATCTCCACCAGGACCCGCATCGCGATAGCCGGACCCGAGTCTTCAGCTTGGACCGCGGCGACGAGATTGAATGCTTCGGTCAATAAAGCGTCGCCGGCCAAGATGGCCGTGCTCTCGTTAAATTTGATATGACACGTCGGCTGACCGCGACGGAGTTCGTCATCGTCTAAGGAGGGAAGATCGTCGTGGATAAGCGAGTAGGTATGGATAAACTCAAAGGCACAGGCAGTCGGCATCGCGTCGGTTAGATCGCCGCCCACCGCTTGAGCACCGGCTAGTGTCAGAATGGGGCGGAAGCGCTTACCTGGCGCGAATAAAGAATAGCGCATCGCGTCCAGGACAGGCGCCGCGCGTTCATCGGCGAATGGGAAGTAGTGGTGTAGACCCTCTTCAACCGCTTCCTTAAGTTCATCGGGATAGCGGGAGGTCAATCGGACTCCTTAAGCTCTTCACGCCAGTACGTGTGGTCCGTCTTCTCCGTACAGGCATTGGCGAGCTTTACACCTTCTTCCAGTAGCTCGAGCGAGCGATCCAGGGAGACATCTTCCTGCTTGACCTGGACTACGATCTCGTCCAGCCTCTCTAATGCCGCTTCAAATGACAGCTCTTCGCTCACCGCGCCTCCTTCTTCGACCCGGATATTTTCTCTGTTTTCAAATCGTTAGACAGCTGACCGAGCACGCCGTTGATAAACTTGCTCGACTCGGAGCCGCCATATTCTTTCGCCAATTCGATCGCCTCGTTTATCGAGACGCTCGCCGGGATCTTCGGTTCGAAGACCATCTCGAAAATAGCCAGGCGCAATATGTTCCGATCGATAAGCGGCAACCGATCGAGGACCCAGTTCCTAGTCTTCTCTTCGATAATCTTGTCGATGGCCGGACCGTTTCTGTCCAGACCTTTTAGGAGACGGCGACAGAACTCGATCATCGGGATGTTTTCCTCGTCCTCGAGGCGGCGACCGGCAATGACCCGCCAGTCTTCCTCGACGATCTCCCGCTCATACAATACCTCTAGAGCCAATTTCCGCGCGAGACGCCGATCACGCATATCAGCTACGCCTCATTCAGGGTAAACGTATCTAGGAAGGCTGTCGAGAACCGCCCGGAGGCAAAACTAGGATCGTCGACCACCGCTAAGTGAAAGCTGATCGTCGTCTTCGGACCAAGGATTATGTATTCGTCGAGAGCGCGCCGGGCCCGATGTCGCGCCTCGTCCCGATCGCGTCCCCAGACGATCAGTTTCGCCAATAACGAATCATAATACGTAGGAATAACATAACCGCTATACAGGTGGGTGTCGTTCCTCACTCCCGGGCCGCCGGGTGGATTAAAGAGGGTCACCAGGCCGCCGGCCGGTATAAAGTCATTATGCGGATCTTCGGCATTGACCCGGAACTCGATAGCGTGCCCCGAGAAAGCAATGTCTTCCTGGCCGTAGCCTAACGGCTCCCCGGCAGCGATACGTATCTGATCTTTGACTAAGTCTCTGCCCGTGATCATCTCGGTGACCGGGTGCTCCACCTGGAGGCGCGTGTTCATCTCCATAAAATAGAAACCGCCACTCTCATCGAGGAGAAACTCGATCGTGCCGGCCCCATGGTAATCGACTCCCGCCGCGGCGCTGACCGCGGTTTCGCCCAACATCTTGCGGAGTTCATCGTCGACAGCCGGAGAGGGCGACTCTTCTATCAGCTTCTGATGGCGGCGCTGGATGGAGCAGTCGCGTTCACCTAAGTGGACCACGTTGCCATGCGTATCGCCCAAGATCTGGACCTCGACGTGGCGAGGATTCAAGATGACCTTTTCCAGATAAACGGTCGCATCGCCGAAAGCGGCCTCGGCCTCACCGCTGGCCGTCTTGAGCGCCACCGCCAACTCGTCGGCGTTGCGAGCCATGCGCATGCCCCGGCCGCCGCCGCCCGCCGATGCCTTGACCATGACGGGATAACCATACTCTTCGGCTAGTGCCAGCGCCTCGGGCTCACTGGTGACCGGACCATCCGAGCCGGGGATAACGGGTACGCCTAGTTCGCGCATCCGCTGCTTGGCAACCGACTTGTCTCCC
>DAOUYN010000157.1 GCA_030666075.1 Actinomycetes bacterium
GGCGGTGCTTGAGTTCATCAGGAGTATCTATAGCGACTATCTGTCCGTTGTTGATGAAAGCCACCCGGTCCGAAAGCTTATCAGCCTCGAACATATCGTGCGTGGTTAAGAAAACAGCCGCGCCCCGCTCCTTCTCCTCGATAATGACCTGGCGAACAGCTTGGGCGGAAACCGGGTCGAGCCCATCGGTCGGCTCGTCCAAAAAGAGGGCCCGCGGCCGGTTGACCAGCGCCCGGGCCACCATCAACCGCTGCTTCATGCCCTTGGAGAAGTTGGCCACCCGGTCCCGGCGATCGGCAGGCAGGCCCACGCGCTTCAGAAGAGGCAGGGGCTCGAAGTTTTGAATACCGAAGAGAGCCGCGTAGAACCGCAAGTTCTCGGAAGCCGACATCTCCTCATAGACGTTCTTCTCTTCGAAGCAGACACCGATCTCCGCCTGGACGTCCTTCATCTGCATAGCCATATCGAGCCCGCCGATGAACACGCGACCCGCTTGCGGTTTCAGCAGGCCGGTCAACATATCAAGGGTCGTCGTCTTGCCGGCCCCGTTAGGGCCGAGAAATCCCAGGACTTCCCCTTCGCCGACCCCAAAGGAGACATGGTCGACCGCCGCTACCTCTTTATATGAGTAGGATATATCTTCCGCTGATACAACAGGCCGCATACTATCCAGTTTATACCCCACCAGGCGACGTCTCTTGACTAGTATTAACTTATGACTATACTGAGGTTAATGATGCTAGACATTAGGTGGTAGTAGTTATGTCGAACCCAGAAGAACACCCGGCCGTCCGGAAGTTCATCAAAGAACTAAACTCGGGCACAGTATCGCTCGTACTGCTCGCGACCCTGGAGCGCTCTAAAAAGCCTCTTTACGGTTACGAGATCGCCAAATGCTTGGATGAGGGGGTCGCAGGCGAGATGCCGATCAAGCGCGGGACGCTCTATCCCGTGTTGCGCTCGATGGAGGAAAAAGGCCTGCTCGGGAGCCTCGTTGAACCATCCGTCAGCGGTCCGCCGCGCAGATATTATTCTATTACCGATGAAGGACGAAAGGTGCTGACCGAATGGAAGCAGGTCTGGCAGCGGACCCTCGACTTCGTTGATACAGCACTTGAAGGGGATGTGAGTTGAGATGATCGAAGAATACGTAAGAGAGCTCAGGGCTCAGTTGGCCAAGTCAGGGGCCGATGCAGCGCTGGTGCAGGACGCGGTCTACGATGCGCAAGAATATTTCGCTAGTGAAGGTGGGGACACCTTCGAGCATTTAGCGAAGACCTACGGAACGCCGCAGGAGGTGGCGACCTCCTATCTAGAATCCGAACTAACAGTGGCCGAGGCCTTGCGCCTGCCAGGCCCGGTTGTCCGGCGATCATTAGCCGGTCGCTTCTTTGGAGTACTAGCCGATCCCCGGACATATGGAGCTCTGTTTTACATGTTCCTCTCATTCGCTACTGGCATCGTGTACTTCACTCTAGCTTCCGTCGGCCTCTCCCTCTCGCTCGGCCTATCGATATTGATCTTCGGCATCCCGGTCGTACTGCTCTTCCTCAGCCTCATCCGCGGCGTATCATTTATCGAGGGCCGACTGGTAGAAGCGCTACTGGGTGTGAGGATGCCGCGCCGACCGCGGATCGCGGCGCGAGACGGCAACATCATCGAACGCATTAAATGGTGGATCACCGACAGGCGTACTTGGACGACACTGGCCTACATGCTTTTGCAGCTGCCTATCGGCATCATGTACTTCACGGTCCTGGTGACTTTTATCTCTCTCAGCCTGTCTTTCATGGCCTGGCCGGCAGCCCAGCTCTTGTTCGGTTTGCCCTTCGCCGCCTTTGACGGCCACGCCTACATGCTTGAAACATGGATCATGCCATTCATTGTCCTGATCGGAGCGTTTTCCTTGGTGGTATTGATGCACATCGTACGTCGAGTCGGACGCCTCCATGGAGACTACGCGAAAACCATGCTCGTCGGTGATCTTGAAGGAAAAGGAGCCCAACAATGATAGTCGAACATAAAGCAGGCCGAAGGGTCGTAATGACTATGATCGTCCTCGTAATTGCGGGTCTGCTGGTCGGCGGATGCAGCGCCGTCAGACGCGTAGAAGTCAAGACCGTGTCAAAGACACGTTTTGTGAAACTGAAGGGCGCGGAATCCGTGCGGGCGGATATTGCCATGGACGCCGGCGAACTGCAGATCGACGGTAAAGCGAGTGGTCTGCTGAAGGCCAAGTTCAGGTATGACCGCAACCTTAGTCAGCCAAGTATTGAGTATGACGTCCGCGGTGATACGGGAGACCTATTTATTCGACCGCCTCGACACAAGTCGCTTATCCAGATAGCCGGCACTAGAAACAGGTGGGATCTGAGCCTCACCGATAAAGTACCGATCGAGCTAAGCATAGACCTGGGAGCAGGAAAGACCGTACTGGCCTTGAGCGAGCTCGATCTCGAAGAACTCGATATCTCAGGCGGCGTGGGCGACACCACGATCGACCTGAGCGGGGACTGGGACCACGATGTCGATGTCAGCATCGACCAGGGCTTAGGCAATCTCAAGATCCTCTTGCCAAAAGACCTCGGCGTTCGGATCGACGTGGACCTGGGTTTGGGCAACCTCAAGCGCTCCGGCCTCAAAAACGACGGCCACCAATATGTTAATGATGCTTACGACGATGCGAGAAGCGTATTGGACATTGAGATCGACCAGGGAGCCGGAAATATTGACCTGGAGGTAGTCGATTAGGCGCGCGGACGCCGCGATCGATATGGAGACGCTAAAGAGACCCGCGGCCTGCGCCGCGAGTCTCTCTCGTACTGCCCTATTTAACTAGCTTGCAGAAGTAACTTACAGAGCTAACAGCGTGTCTTGCTCTACCGAACCGCTCGCGGGCGGGGCTCCTTTCCAGAAACCACCGCGCGGACCATGGCCCATACCGCGACCTTTGTGACGACCCATGCCGCGACCCATCGGCCCGAACCGGCCTTTTCCAGCGCCATTGTGCAGCGCCTTCAGATCGATACCGCTCTCTTCAGCCCACGCCTTGAACTCTTCATGAGTCTCTTTCATCGCCTCGAATCTCTCTTCCGGCGGGAGATCCTTGATCTCGTCCATCTGGACGCGAAGCTCTTCCTTCTTCTTGAGAAGAGCTTCCTTTTGCTCGTCTGTGAGCGTGCCCGCTTCCACCGCTTCGTCGAGATGGTCCTCGTGACGCTGCTGCATCTTGTCGCGTTTGGCCTCGTGCTGCTCGTCAAAGACTTCCTTGACGTCGTCAGCGTTGAGGTTGAACCGCTCCGCCAGCGCCTGGATGATCGGCGGATAGCCATCGGTATCCTCGGCCGCCGCCGCGACCAAGGTCGCGCCAAAAACGGCGCCCACGGCTACCAAAACCAGGAGC
>DAOUYN010000042.1 GCA_030666075.1 Actinomycetes bacterium
GTTGATCTTATCACCGATCTCCGGCGGGAAGTCGTTGGGACCGGCCCAACCGATATCGCCGCCTTCGGCAGCCGTCTGCTCATCGGTCGACTTGTCCTTGGCGGTCTTTGCGAAATCGGCGCCGTCATTCAGCTCATCCAGCACTTTGCCGGCTTCTTTCTTGTCGTCGACTGTGATCTGACTCCACAGACGCTGCTCAGGCTCGATGAACTGCTCTTTGTTCTTGTCGAAATAGGCTTTCTTTTCCTTGGCGCCGACCTTGATGTCCTTAGTGACTCGCTCCATCATCTCGTCGGCTACCAGTTGGTCGTAGATCTGATCGCGCAGACCTTCTTCGGTGAGGTTCTGGTCCGCAAGCGCCTTCTCGAATTGACTCTTGTCCGGAAAGAGGTCTTTGACTTGCTTGACCCTTTCATCAACGTCCTTATCGGAGACCTTGATGCCGACCTTCTTTGCTTCTTGCTTGATAAGTTCGGCATTGATAAGAAAGGTCACTATCTGCTCTCGATAGCGCGTCTCTTGCTCAGGGCCGCCCTCACCTTCGAAAAGCTGTGGTTGCTGCTGTTTGATGACCGACAGCTGCTGGTCGACCTGGGACTCCGGTATATCGACGCCATTGACCGTAGCCGCCGCCGATGCAGAGTCTCCTGTCAGCAAGAACGCAGCCCCAAGGCCCGCCGCTACCAGGACGACTCCCACAATTATTCCGATTTGCCATGTTTTCATACGCATACCCCCGTTGAAATCTAAGGCATTATAGCACTTATGATTTCGATTATAAATTCGATGATTCGCGGTTGGTCGACGGGCACTTGCAGGACGAGCTCGCCGGTAGCGGCTTTGAATTTCGCTCCCTCACGGGCGGACAGGATGCGCAGGCGATCGCTCTCGCCTTTAATGACCAGGCGACCTTTGTTAAGCATGATCGATACGAGATGACGTTCGGAGGCCCGCCAGCGCAATCTGGCCACGTCGAGCAGATTAGCCACAGGGGGCGGCAGAGCCCCAAACCTATCGGCGATAGCTTCGGTCGCTTCGGCTATCTCCTCATCACTGTGGGCCTCGGCGATCGAGCGATAGACTTCAAGCCTGATGTTCTCCTCGCCTATATAGCCGGCCGGGATATACGCATTGACCGGAAGTTCGATCTTGACCTCCGATACCGGCGGCGCGGCCTGACCCTGGAGCTCATCTACCTCGCGGCGGAGCATCCGGCAGAAAAGATCGAAACCGATACTTATCATGTGGCCGTGCTGTTCCGCCCCCACAACATTCCCGGCGCCCCGGATCTCGAGGTCCCTCAGGGCAACCCGATACCCGGAGCCAAGCTCAGTGAACTCCCCGATCGTCTTGAGACGCTCAACAGCCGGATCGGTCAGGCTCTTGCCGGCACGGTAGGTAAAGTAAGCGTAACCGCGATGCCGGCCCCGCCCGACCCGCCCGCGGAGCTGGTAGAGTTGGGCTAAGCCGAGGTGGTCCGCATTCTCAATTATCAGAGTATTCGCCGTCGGGATGTCGATGCCCGATTCGATGATCGTCGTGCAAACGAGGACGTCGGCACGGCGATCGAGAAAGCTGAGCATCACTGCTTCCAGCTCATGTTCGGACATCTTCCCGTGACCGACGACCACTTTCGCTTCCGGGACGATCTCCTGGAGCCGCGAGGCTGTCCTATTGATAGTCTCGACGCGGTTGTGGACGTAGAATACTTGACCGCCCCGGGCCAACTCGCGCCTGACCGCCCCCCGAATCGTCGCCGGCTGAAACTCGCCGATATAAGTGATCACCGGATGCCGTCCCTGCGGCGGCGTCTCGATCAGACTGAGATCGCGGATACCGCTGATGGACATCTGAAGCGTCCGCGGGATCGGCGTAGCGGACAGCGTCAACACATCGACCGTCTTGCGCATAGTCCGCAGTTTCTCTTTATGATTAACCCCGAATCGTTGCTCCTCGTCGACGATTATCAGCCCAAGATCGTGAAAGCGGACGTCTTTTTGCAGCAATCTGTGGGTGCCGATAACCATATCGGTCTCACCGCTAACCGCCCGCTTGATGACTTCTTTCTGTTGCGCGGCGCTCAGAAACCGGCTGAGCATCTCGACCTTGACCGGATACGGTGTGAAGCGCTCTTTGAACGTCAGGTAGTGCTGTTGAGCTAGGATCGTCGTCGGCACCAGCATCAAGACCTGCTTGCCGTCGTTGATGGCCTTGAATGCGGTCCGTAACGCCACTTCAGTCTTGCCGTAGCCGACGTCGCCACAGACGAGCCGGTCCATCGGCCGGACTCCCTCCATGTCCTCCTTGACGGCCGTGATAGCCGTTGCCTGGTCGCGGGTGGCCTGATACGGGAAGGCCGCCTCCAGGTCGCGCTGCCATTCCGTATCGGGCGAAAAAGCGTAGCCCTGACTTTCCGACCTCTCGGAATAGAGAGCCATCAGATCAACGGCGAGCTTCTTTATAGAGCGACGGGCTTTCTTCGTCGCCCGCAGCCACTCTGTCCCGCTGAGGCGGGTGATATCGGCCCGGGCCCCCTCGGGCGCTACATATCTGGTGACGCGGTCAAGTTGCTCCATCGGCACATGCAGGCGGTCCCCTTCGGCATAATCAAGGGTGAGGTACTCCCGGGTCTTTCCGGCCACAGACTGTTTGGTCAAAGCGGCATAACGGGCGATCCCATGGACCTCGTGGACGAGGAGTTCTCCCGGGACCAGCCCGGAAAAGTCGATCAAGCTCTGACGGCGCGGACGCCAGACGCTCCCCGGTTCGGCAGTGCGGCGCGGGAAGATATCTGTCTGCCCGAAGACGATCAAGTCGATCTCCCGGGCCACGTAACCAACAGGCGTCCTTGCGACCACCAAAGCGGTCGCCGCGAGACCGGCATTACCTCGCTCAAAAGGCAGGCCTAGATCGCTCAAGAGCTCGCTGACCCGATGGAGCTCGCCTTCGTCCGCCATGATCAAAACTACGCGCAATCCCTGCTCGCGCGCCCGGCGCAGTTCGCCTTCCAACTTCCCCATCTCGCCTTTGATCTCGCGCGCACGGGCGACGTCAAAATCGATCGCGCCGGCGGACGCGCGCGCAGTCGACAGCGTCAACCTAGGAGCCAACCCGGACTTGACCTCCGTGATGTCCACATAATAGTCGGCCACCCCAAAAGGCGTTTCGCCCACATAGGCTTCAGTCAGCATCATCTCTTGTTCTTCATAGAAGCGGGTTCCTTCATCGAAGACCGCTTTCGGTTCATCGACGATCCAGGTCGTCCCGGGTGGAAAGTAAGCCGTCACCGGCACTAATTCATGAATAATGGGTAGCCAGCGATGTAGGCCCTCATCATCATGAGGCGAGCCGCCGGCGCTCATGATGCGCTCGGCCGCGCCGTCGTCGAGACGAAACTCGCGGCTGGGACGGACCTCGATAGAATCCCGGGCCTCGAGCGAACGCTGAGAAGCAATATCAAAATCTTTTATAGACTCGATCTCATCCCCGAAGAAATCGAGACGGACGGGGCACTCGCCTTGGGCCGGAAAGATATCTACGACGCTCCCCCGGGCCGCGAACTCGCCTATCCTCTCGACCACCGCCGAGCGGACGTAGCCCAGATCCACCAGACGCCTGAGGAGAACGCGGACTCTGATCTCCTCGTCTACGACCAAGTTGAGTCCAGCATAGACTTTTGCCGCCGGGGGCGGGACTTTCTGTGAAAGCGTCGTTATGGCCATTGCGAGCACCAGCTGTTCCCCGTTGAGCAGCCGTTCGAATATTTGCGCGCGCTTCCCAACGGCCTCGACATCGGGGCGGACCGTCTCGAACGGATAGCTTTCCCAATCAGGAAGGACGACCACCCGATCAGCGCCCAGGTAGTCTTCGAGCCCCTCCGCAAACCTCTCCGCCTCGGCTACCGTCCGGGTGACCACGACGACCGGACCCTGGGTGTGCTCCGAGACAGCCGCCGCGGCCGCCGGGCCGAATCCGCCGACGACCCGGGCATCGACTAAGCCGCCCCCGGCCAGACCCTCAAGGACCTCGCCGAAGCCAACTGTTTTCTCTATCTCTTTTAGTAGTTCACTTAAGGGAGCGGTCATTGCCACCAACTACGAAGATGCCTCAGTCGCTCGGACCCAGGCATCGTGCACAGTCTCTTTCTTCTCTATGCTCTACTTTATCTTCTATTGAACCTATTCATGGCCGCCTCGAGCCCATCAGTGACGATCGAGACGGCGGCGTCCGCGGCTTCGGCGACCGTCACATCTATTTCCGATCGCTCATCGTCCCTGAACCTTTTTAGCACGAAGTCCGCCGGGTCCATCCGCCCGGGCGGGCGGCCGATACCCACTTTGACCCTGGAAAAGTCGCCTGTGCCAAGAGAAGCGATAATGGAATCGATCCCCCGATGACCGCCCGAACCCCCACCGGCCTTGACGCGCAAAGAGGCAAAATCCAAATCGAGATCATCATAGACGACCACAATAGCGCCAACGGAAGTTTCTAACTCACGGGCAGCACGAGCGATGACCTTGCCACTTAGATTGACATACAATGTCGGCTTGATAAGCCGGACCTGAGCGCCTTCGACTTCAAAGCTGGTGAAAAAACCATCCCGGCCCAGCTCGAGTCGCGCCCCGTGAACCTCGGCGAGACGGTCGATGACCATCCAACCCACATTATGACGCGTACCATCGTACTCAGGACTGGGGTTTCCTAGGCCGGCAATTATATGAGGGTGTTCAGATGACACGTTCCCACGACTCACGCGGGCATGGCCCGGAAGCTAAGACTCTTCTCCGCCGGCTTCTTCCCCTCCGGCAGCTTCGCCTTCGGCACCTTCGCCCTCGGCTTCCTCGCCAAGAACTTCCTCGACCGTCGGCTCGACCAATTTGGTCGGCTCAAGCACCGTGGCGACGACTTCGTCCGCATTACCGACCAGCATCGTGCTCTCAGGCAGCGTTAGATCGCTGGCATGAATAGACTGGCCGATATTGAGCTCGACTACATCGACCTCGATGAACTCGGGAAGTTCGGTTGGTAGCGCCTCGATCTGCAGTTCGCGAACGCCGGCCTGCATGACCCCGCCTTCGCGCACGCCGATCGACTCGCCGACCAATCGAACCGGTATGCCCGTAACGATCTTCTCGTCGAGCGCTACGCTCAACAGATCGATGTGAAGCAGATTATCGCGGAGCGGATGCCTCTGGATCTCCTTAATGATCACGGAGGTGTCATCGCGACCTTCTACCTTTAGTTTCATAATGAAGTTAGAGCCGGCGTGTCCGCGCATGATCCGCTCGAACTCGCGAGACTCGACGACCAGCTTGGCCGCATCGGTCTTTTGCCCATATAAGCTCACGGGAATTTTCCCCGCAGCTCGCAATCGACGGGCCTCTTTTGTCCCGGTCTCTTCCCGGGCTTGTGCTAGTAGTTCGACTATTTCCACTGTAAAATCACCTTTCGCTATTGTACCCAAGAAGGTCTACGCGTCAAGCATTTGATAGGTTCTAGAGAAAGTTGTCTTCCTCAAAGATGGCGCTGACCGATTCGTCCTCGTATACGTTGAGTATAGTCTGAGCGAAAATCTGGGCGATTGATAGGACTTTTAGTTTCGGCATGGCATCAGACCCCGGTGTCGGCAAAGTATTCGTCAACACCAGTTCTTCCATAGGAGAAGCATTGATCCGATCAACGGCCGGTCCCGACAAGATACCGTGGGTGGCACAGGCAAAGACCTGCTTGGCTCCCGCTTTAACGACCGTATCGACTCCGGCTGTTATCGTTCCGGCCGTGTCTATCATGTCGTCCACCAGTAAAGCGGTGCGCCCGGAGACATCTCCGACAACCTGTCCGATCTCCACCTCATTGTGTGCCGGTCGCGTTTTGTGAAGTATCGCCAAGCCCGCCCCGAGCTTGTCGGCGTATTTCTTGGCCACCTTGACGCGCCCGACATCGGGAGAGACGACGACCAGGTCCTTGATGTTCTTGCTCGAGAAGTAATCGGTCAAGGCGGGAAGAGCGGTCAAGTGATCGACCGGCATATCGAAGAACCCCTGGATCTGACCCGCATGCAGGTCCATGGTGAGCACCCGGTCAGCGCCGGCGGTCGTCAGAAGATCAGCGACGAGTTTGGCTGTTATGGGCTCGCGTCCCTCAGTCTTTTTGTCTTGGCGCGCATAACCGTAATGCGGGATGACAGCCGAGATACGCTCGGCGGAGGCCCGCTTCAACGCATCAATCATGATCAGTAATTCCATCAAGTGATTGTTGACGGGTTCGCACATCGTCTGCACTAAGAATATATCGGCCCCCCGGACACTTTCCAAGAATCTGACGTACATCTCGCCGTTGGAAAATTGCGACAACTTGACCTGGCCAAGCCTGACGCCGAGACAATCCGCTATCTCCTTGCCTAGTTCGGGGCTAGACGTCCCTGAAAACAACATGAGCTTTCTTTTTTCGTGCGGTGCCACTCGATTCCCTTCCTATTCCTTTTTCCCTAGGCGGCGTTTTGCCCACCCGTCGATAGTCCGCTGTTCCGTGCGCTCCAGGGCCAGGCTGTCGGCCGGTACGTCATGCGAAATACTCGACCCCGCCCCTGTCGCCGCCCCTTTTCCAATCTTGACCGGCGCTATGAGCATTGTGTCGCTGCCCAAGAAAGCGCCGTCCTCAATGACTGTCCGGTGCTTCTCAGCTCCATCGTAATTGCAGGTGATGGAGCCGGCGCCGACATTGACATCCTCCCCGATGACCGCGTCGCCCATGTAGCTGAGGTGCGGGACCTTGCTGCCGCGCCCCACTTGAGTGTTCTTTATCTCTACAAAAGTGCCGGCTTTCACCCCGGACCCCAATACCGTACCGGGGCGGAGCAAGCAATACGGCCCGACCTTGGCCTCTATGCCGACCTCACAGTCGCGTAAAACAGAGTAGGAGACCTCGGCGCCTCTCCTAACGCTCGTCCCCTTCAGCCGGGCCCCCGGCCCTATCCTGGCGTCATCACCGATGCGCGTCCCTGACTCCAGGAAGCACTGGGGCAAGATAACTGTATCTCGGCCGATCTCGACATCGACGGCAACATACGTCGTTTCAGGCAAGATAAAGGTGACTCCCGCGTCCATGTGACTACGCTGCAGCCGCGCCTGCATCGAGCGCTCGGCTTCGGCTAGATCGGCCCGGGAATTGACACCCTTAACATCCTCAGCAGGGGCCTTTACGGCCAGCACCGTCCCATCGGCATCGCGTAAAGCCGCGACGACATCGGTTAAA
>DAOUYN010000202.1 GCA_030666075.1 Actinomycetes bacterium
CACCTGAACGGATCGCCTGCTCCATTTACTGTCTCTCGTCCGGGCCCTGGAGAAGCAAGAACGCGGCCCGAAGCTGCCCGTTTTTCAGGTAATAGACCAGTTCGGGCTCGCCTTTGTCGTTCAATCTGACCACCGTATCATCGACGCTCGAGTTGTCCCCTAGCCACTCCCAAGACAGATCGAAAAGATCAGAATAAAAGTAGGCGACGTAGTCGACGGACCGGCTCTCGCCCAGCATGTTCGCGGCCGCTAACTCACCCTGCTTGACCGCGTTGTCCCAGTGCTCGACCCGCCGCCTCTTTTGGAATATCGGGTCGTAATAGACGGCGACGTCCCCCGCGGCAAAAACATCCGGGGCCGAAGCCCTGAGCGACCCATCGACGACTACACCGCGGTCGATCTCCAGACCGCTCCCCTCAAGCCAGTCAGTATTCGCGACCACGCCGATACCGACGGCCGCCATGTCGGCCGGTAATTCGCGACCGTCTTGCGTGACAACAGCGCCAAGAACGTCGTCGCCGGCGAATTCCTTGACCTCGTCTTCGTAGATGATCTGTATGCCGTGCTGCTGATAGTAGTCGCTGAAAAAACGACTAAGTTCTTCAGATCCGAGTTTCGTGAAGAGGCCGGACTCGCGGACGAGCATGGTCGTTTCGACACCTTTCTCCGCAAAAGCGGCCGCCAACTCCATCCCGATAAAGCCGGCACCAACTATGATCGCCCTGGAGCCGGGACGCATGGCATCGGCGATCGCGAGAGAATCATCGAGGTTTCGAAGGTAGAAGATGTTTTGCAAGTCGGCCCCCGGAACCGCCAAATGCCGGGGCGTCGTGCCGGTCGCGATGAGCAATTTCTTATATTCGAGACTACGTCCGTCCGCTAGTTCGACTTCCCTATTGTCGAGATCAAGACCCGACGCTACGGCCCCGTCGAATAACTCGATTTCGTTCTCTTTGTAGAACTCTGATGGAAACACAAAAATGCGCTCCGGCTGGTCGTATCCGAGCAGCAAGCCTTTGGAAAGCGGCGGACGGTTGTAGGGAGCGTAAGACTCGGCGCCGACTATCGCCACGCGCCCGACCGCGCCCTGCTGACGCAGCTCAGCCGCACATTTCGCCGATGCCAACCCGCCGCCAACCAGCAGGTAGTCTATTCTCTCCTGGTTCATCTTAGCGATATCGCGCCATTGTCGATCGACGCCTCCAGGCGTCTCAAGTCCTGCCTGGCCGGTCCCCTCACTACCTTACCTTCGGGCGTGAACTGGGAGCTATGACACGGGCAATCCCAGGCATTCTCGTCTGCGTTCCAATTCAAGGGGCAATGCAGGTGAGGACAAGTATTCTCAAAAACATAGGTGGCATCGGCCCCGCGAAAGACGGCCACCGGCCGGCCATCGACATCGCCTGTCAATCCAGAGTTCTCTTCTATCTCGTCAATACGCATGCTCAGTGTCCCCTAGCCCTATCCGTTCCTTACCCGGCATGCTCCCTTTCTGACACAAATCATTTTGCTAGTAAAGAGGGGCCGTTAAAGTAACAACGACGGCTTGCTGTCGTGCAAGCCGTCGTTGAGATATTCGTTGGGGCGATCCCCTAGAGCTTATCGAAAGCTACTCGATCGTGCCCATCGAAGCGAGGTAACGAACGGCGACCCAATCATCGCCCTGTTTCTCAAAAGTCCAGGAGCTGATCCAGGAACCCATTTCACCGAGGTCATAAGAGACGTCGATCATCTTGGACGCGCCCTCTTCCCGGGTCGGGTGGATCGTGTATTCAGCGATAGGCATGCTTTGGCGCAAAGGCACGAACTCATCTTTGGGCTGCTTTACCTTGTTCTCAGCCGGCTGTAGCTCATACGCGTCCTCGAAGCTGCCAGACTTATATGCCTCAAAATACTGCTTCACGTGGTCTTCGGGAGTCGAGCCCTCAGCGACAATCGTGGGATCGCCGAGGTCAGCTGGGTCGATAGCAGGAGGAGCAGCCGGAGGCGGCGCCTGTTGCTGGGTCGTGCCGGATGATGATGACGTGTCGGTTGTGTCCTTATTCTTGTCACAAGCCGCCGCTGATACCAAGACCAGCGCCATCAGTATTACAGGTAGTAATTTTCTCAAAATGACTCCCTTCAAGAGTGCCGTCGAGCAGTGATGATAACACAGAAATCAGGCAAAACATGAGCGTCGGAAGAACTTATGGCGAACCCGGGAGTTGCCGATACGCACTGGTATGCTCATAATCAGTCAATGCTAGGGGATGCCGGAGGGGAGAAACCGTTTGCATTGCCCAAACTGTGGTAAAGAACCAGTTCAAGATGATAATTACTGCTCCAAGTGCGGGGTCGCGCTGAGCCCATCGGTGCCACCGGCTCCGCAAACCGGCTCAGCCAGACCGTCGACCGCCCCCACCTGGGCGCTAGTCGGCGCCGTGACGATCTTCGGCCTGATGACGGTCTTTCTGCTACTGACTAACGGCCAAGCCGCGCCCAAAGAGCCGAGACAGCAGGATGAGACTAAGGCCGTGGCCGGATCGGGCACGACTCAGACCGGCGATACGACTACATCAGCGCCAGGGAGCGCGCTCCCTGCTTCAATTCAGGCTGGGACTGAGACAACCGTCAGCCTGGCCAGGTTTTTGGTATCCGTCGACGGGAAGTTCGGATATATCGACGAATTAGCACACCTGGTGATCGATCCGAAATATGACGATTCGCTCGACTTCAGCGAAGGGCTGGCGGCTGTCCAGATCGACGGAAAGTACGGTTTCATCGACCACTCAGG
>DAOUYN010000127.1 GCA_030666075.1 Actinomycetes bacterium
GGCGCAATGCGTTCGCCCATTCGTCCGGCATCCATACCGACGGTATGCTTAAGGACCGCGATACCTACGAGATCATGAGCCCCAACAAGATCGGCCTGGCGGAAAGCCAGCTGATCCTGGGCAAGACTTCCGGTCGGCATGCTTTCCGGGCCCACCTGGCGGATATGGGTTACCGTCTGGGTGAGGACGAACTGGACCGGGCGTTTGCCCAGTTCAAGGAGCTGGCCGACAAGAAGGCTGAGATAACCAATGACGACCTCGAGGCGATCGTGGCCGAGGAGGTCCGAACGGTGGCGGAGACCTATGCCCTGGAATACCTGGAGATAAATTCGGCCACGGGCAGTACGCCGTCGGCAACAGTAAGGCTGCGCCGAGGCGATGAGGTCTTGAGCGGCACGGCCGCCGGTGACGGCCCGGTCGATGCGGCCTGCCAGGCTATCAGCGATATCGCCGCCAGCCCCGCGACCTTGATGTCGTACAACGTCCGGGCCATAACGGGGAGTCTCGACGCGCAGGGCGATGTGACGATAAATCTCGATGTCGGCGGCCGGAACTTCCTCGGTCGAGGCATATCGACGGATATCGTCGAGGCCAGCGCCAAGGCCTACCTTAATGCTATTAACAAGGCGGTCGGCCGGGAGGCGGACGACGCCGGTAGGGCCGATATCGACCGCGAACTTTGAGCGGCAGACCATAGGCAGACAAACAACCATAGGACGGTAACAAATGGGAATGACAATAACGGAAAAGATCATCGCGGCCCACGCGGGGCGGGACAGCGTCTCGCCGGGCGACCTTGTCAGCGTCAAAGTAGACTTGGCGCTGGCCAATGACATAACCGCGCCCGGGTCGATATTGGAATTCAATAAGGTCGGGGTCGACTCGGTCTTTGACCGCGATAAAGTGGTCATCGTTCCCGACCACTTCACTCCGAATCGGGATATTAAATCCGCGGAACAAGCCAAAATGGTCCGGGAGTTCGCCTACGAACACGAGCTGACCAATTACTTCGAGATCGGCCGGATGGGCGTCGAGCACGCCCTGTTGCCCGAACTCGGCCTGGTCCTGCCGGGCGATCTGGCCATCGGGGCCGACTCTCACACCTGCACTTACGGGGGCTTGGGCGCCTTTTCAACCGGGATGGGCTCGACCGATCTGGCGGCTGCCTGGGCGACCGGAGAGACGTGGCTCAAGGTGCCGACTAATCTGAAGTTCAATATCGAGGGCAAACTCGGACCCTGGGTGAGCGGCAAAGACATCATCCTTTATATCATCGGCAAGATCGGCGTCGACGGCGCTCTCTATAAGTCGATGGAGTTCACCGGCGGCACTTTCCGGGGACTGTCGATGGACAGCCGTTTTTCGGTCTGCAATATGGCCATCGAGGCCGGCGGCAAGAACGGGATCATCGCCGCCGACGCTGAGACGAGGGCGTACGTCGCCGAGCGCTCGAGCCGGCCCTACACTGTCTATGAGAGCGATGAAGATGCCGAGTATGAGGAAGTCTTCGAGTTTTCCGCCTCAGACATCGAGCTCCAAATAGCCTTTCCCCATCTACCTTCGAACACTCGCGGCCTGAGCGAAGCCGGAGATGTCGTTATAGACCAGGTGGTTATCGGTTCATGCACTAACGGGAGATTGGAAGACCTGCGGACGGCCGCCGAGATATTAAAAGGCCGTCAGGTCGACTCGCGCACGAGACTGATAGTCATCCCGGCGACGCAGGCCATCTACAAGCAGGCCATGAATGAAGGACTTTTTGAGGTGTTCATCGATGCGGGCGCGGCGGTTTCGACACCGACCTGCGGGCCGTGCCTTGGCGGGCACATGGGAGTCCTGGCCGCCGGCGAGCGGGCCTTAGCGACGACCAACCGCAACTTCGTCGGCCGGATGGGCCACAAAGACAGTGAAGTCTACCTCGCCGGACCGGCAGTGGCGGCGGCGACGGCAGTGGTCGGCAAGATAGCCGGTCCCGACAGCCTTTAGGCCGGCAACCACAGAACAGGAGATATCATGGAAATAAGCGGAAAAGCCCATAAGTTCGGGCGCGATATAGATACTGACATCATCATCCCGGCGCCGTACTTGACGACTTTCGACCCCGACGAGCTGGCGGCCCACTGCATGGAGCCGCTCGCTCCCGACTTTAATGAGCGGGTCGAGGCTGGCGACATCATCGTGGCCGATGAGAACTTCGGCTGTGGCTCATCTCGCGAGCACGCGCCTGTGGCGATCAAGGGAACGGGCATCAGCGCGGTCGTCGCCAAGTCGTTTGCCAGGATATTCTTTCGAAACGCGATCAATACGGGTCTGCCCATCCTGGAGTCGCCGGAAGCGGTCGACGCCATCAACGCAGGCGATCAGGTCAAGATCGATACGACTGCCGGGGTTATCACCAATGTGACGACCGGAAAAGTCTTCAAAGTCGCTCCGTTTCCCGAGTTCCTGGCCGGGGTTGTCGAGGCCGGCGGTTTGATCGAGTACACCAAGCGCAAAGTGGCAGGGTAGGCAGCGATGTTCAAGCTAACTGTTCTGCCCGGAGACGGGATAGGTCCGGAAGTCACGGCTGAAGCCGTCAAGGTGCTGCAACTGGTGGCCGCCCGGCATGATCTGGAATTTTATGTGGAAGAGGCGCTGATGGGTGGGTGCGCTATCGACGACTGCGGTCAACCGTTGCCCGCTCAAACGCTGGAGCTGTGTCGCCAGAGCGACGCCGTGCTGCTCGGGGCGATCGGCGGGCCTAAATGGGATACGACCGACCCGGATAAGCCTCGTCCGGAGCAGGGCCTGCTCGGGTTACGCAAAGGACTCGAGTTATTCGCGAATATCCGCCCGGTCAAAGTCTACGACGCGCTGATAGAGGCTTCGACGCTCCGCCCGGAAGTGGTGCGCGGCATCGATCTGTTGGTCGTGCGGGAATTGACGGGCGGGCTTTATTTCGGGGCCAGCGCCCGCGAGGGCGATCGTGCGTTTGACACGATGGACTACCAGGCTTTCGAGGTCGAGCGGCTAATAAAAGTCGCCTTCGAGATGGCCAAAAAGCGCCGCGGGCGCGTCCATTCAGTCGACAAAGCCAATGTCTTGGAGTCTTCAAGGCTCTGGCGCGAGACGGTCATCAAGGTATCCGCCGACTACGCGGATGTCGAGCTCATCCATCAGCTGGTGGATAACACGGCCATGCAACTCATTCGTAATCCGGGGCAGTTCGACGTTATCGCCACCAATAATATGTTCGGCGATATCCTCAGCGACGAGTCATCGATGCTTTCCGGTTCGCTCGGCATGCTGGCGTCGGCTTCACTGGGGGCGCAAGGCCCCGGCCTCTACGAACCGATCCACGGCAGCGCGCCGGACATTGCGGGTCAAAATAAAGCCAACCCCATAGCGACAGTCTTATCCGTGGCTATGATGTTCCAGTACTCGTTCGATCTGCCGGAGCCGGCGCTCACCATCGAGCGGGCCGTAGATAAGGTCCTGGCCGACGGGCACCGGACCGCCGATATCATGAGCGACGGCATGGATGAAGTGGGCACGATCGAGATGGGCGAGCTCATCAGGGCGGCCCTCGACTGATGGATTGGAAGCTGGCGGCGACGACGTTCGGCATCATCTTCCTCGCCGAGCTTGGTGACAAGACCCAGCTGGCAGTCTTTACTCTCGCGGCCCAGGCCAAGTCGCCCTGGACAGTTTTTGTCGGTGCGTCGCTCGCGCTAGTCGTTGTCACTCTGCTCGGCGCTTATCTCGGGGGCTTCATCGCAAACTACGTGCCGCCCAAGGTTCTGCACATCGGGGCCGGCTCTCTCTTTATCGTCCTCGGGGTCAGTCTCCTGTGGGAGAACCTGCGATAAAGGGGCAATCAATAGGCTACTAAAAGGCCTTAAGTCATACTAAAGTATGATACTTTGACCTACTCATGATGTAACAAAAGTTACCTCCATTACCGCAGAATTTACGCCTGGTTACTGATTTATTTTTCGCTTGCCGCTTGATAATATACCCATACGTTGTGGAAGAGGTTTTAAATCGAGGCCA
>DAOUYN010000149.1 GCA_030666075.1 Actinomycetes bacterium
GTATTGGCGAGCAAGGCGGTGAGATCGTGACCATGTCCGAAAATTATCGCAGCCGCCCGGAGGTCATCGATTTCGTCAATGTCTTCTTCGAGCGGCTCTGGCGGGAAGACGACGAGTTCGAATATTCACCGTTGGAGTCGGCCGGTTCCTTCAGCACCGATGACGAGCGGCCGGTCGAATTCATCTGGGTCGACGGCGACAATATCGAGGAAGTCAGAGTCAAAGAGGCCGAGGCTGCCGCTGCCCGAATCCGGCGTTTATTGGGACGCGACGGCAGCTCGCCGATGATGGTCGTCAAAAAGGACAAGCCGGATTCTCAACCGCGGCCCCTGACTCAGGGCGATATCGTGATCCTCTTTAAGGCGACCGGCGCCATCAAGACATATGAGCGGGCTCTGGCCCGAGCCGGGATCGACTACTATGTCGTCAGCGGCCGCGGCTTCTTTGCCTCGCTGGAAGTCCAGGATATCATTAATCTGTTGCGGGCCGTCGATAATCCACTTGACGACTTGGCCATGGCGGCCACGTTGCGGTCGCCGCTCGTCGGTGTGGGTGAGGACGCCCTGTGGTGGCTGACCCGAGTGGACGATGACAAGCCGCTTCGCTATGGCAAGCTCTTCGCTTCTCTCTCGGTCCTGAGCCATATCGAGGGGTTGAGCGGCGACGACCGGGAGGCCCTCGAAGCGTTTTGGGTGATACTGGAGCGATTGAGGCAGGTCCGTTCGGAGAGTCGGTTGGTCAAGTTTCTAGACCTGGCGATTGAGCTGACCGGCTACGATCTGAAACTGTTGGCCGGGAAGAATGGCAAGCGCCGGTACGCGAATCTTAGAAAATTGGTAGATGTAGCCCGTGAGTCTGCCGCCGCCGGGGTATTCGAGCTTTCGGAGTTTATCGCTTATCTGCAAAGGATGCGGACGGTCGCCCAGCGTGAGGCGGAAGCGCCGACTGAGGGCGAAGATAGTAGTGTCGTCCGGTTGATGACCGTCCATAAAGCCAAGGGCCTTCAGGCCGCGGCCGTCTTTGTCGCCGACTGTTCCCGTCAGCTCGATGGCGGCAGTAAGGATGCCTTTAGATTCGACAAAGAAGTCGGAGTCGGGGTCAAGGTGAGGGACGACTCGACCAACGAGTTTCGCCATACTCCGGCGTCGCTTGAGATCGATGCGCGGACCAAGGCCGCTGATCGCGCTGAAGCGAAGCGCCTTTTCTATGTGGCAGCCACGCGTGCCGAGGAGTTGCTGGTCCTGTGTGGGCAGCTCAAGCAGACAAAGTCTCAAGCGAAAGTGAAACCTTTCCGCGATATCTCGACGTGGGGCGGATGGCTCAAGCAAGCCCTTGAGTTACAAGGGCCACCCAGCGAACCACAAGCGCAGCTCGATATTGACGGTCTGCGTTTGCGTTTGATGGCGGGTGATGACCTTATTTCATCGGCGGCTTCGTCGGTAACAGCTGATGTCGAAGATGCGGTCGGGATCGATCGAAGCCTGCTGGAGACCGGTCGGGCGCTGCCGGTCGAGGAGGGGTCCAGTCCGGATATCGAAGCGATGGAGAGAGTCTTTCGACTCGCCCCCTCGGGTCCGATCGACCTGACCGTCAGCGCGGTCCTCGACTATCATGAATGCCCGCGCAAGTATCAATTACGGCAGTTGCTTGGGGTCGAGGAGCCCGCCTACAAATCAGACCCATCCAGGTCGACAAAGGGCAAGGCGTCGGTCGATGCCGCCGCCCTGGGGACGGCCGTCCATGATGTCCTGGCGGCCGTTGATTGGGGCCGGGAACCGGCTTCCCAACTGGAGCGTCTGGCCCAGCTGCAAAGTATCGGTCTTCGATCTAAAGCGGCTTCGCTGACGGCCGCTTTTCTGACGACCGATTGGCCGGCCCGTTTTGCCGCCGCCGATACGATCATGGCCGAGGCCCCATTTAGCCTGATACTCGATGACCTCCGGCTTCATGGCCGGATGGATATGCTATTCAAAGAAGATGATGGTTGGGTAGTCGTCGACTACAAGACCGGTTCGCCGGCGGGGGGCCGGGGCTACGAGCACCAGGTACGGATGTACGCATTGGCGGTAGCGGGCGCGGTCGGCGAGGCTCCGCGACAAGCGGCCTTGATAGCACTCGGAGCCGGGGAAGATTACGTTGAGGATATCGACGCTCCTGGGTTGGCCGCCACGGAGTCCCTTCTGCGGGAGACAGCCCGCGGCGTCCGGGCCGGGGAGTTTCATTGCCGGACCGGCGACCACTGTGACAGCTGTGGATACGGCGAGGATTTCTGCCCTAGCGGCGCGGTCGCTAAATGATATAATCCAACGCGGAGGAGTGCCGGAGCGGCCGAACGGGGGCGTCTCGAAAACGTCTTGGCGGTTTATAGCTGTCACGTGGGTTCAAATCCCACCTCCTCCGCCAGGCAATATCTCAGGGTCGTCTGCGGCGTCAGCGCTGCGTATTCGCTCGGGGCGCGTACATAGAGTACGCTTCCCTCACTCATCTTTGGCTTCCTTGCATACGCCTCCTGAGAGATTCCCTGGCTGTCCACGTCAAAGGCTATCTTTGCTACAATAGGCGGGTTCGATTGGAGAGGTGCTGGAGCGGCCGAACAGGCACGCCTGGAAAGCGTGTGACCTTAACGGGTCCGTGGGTTCAAATCCCACCCTCTCCGCCAGGCATTCCTAAGCTCAAAGACCCTTGATATCTACGAATTTATAACCAAGGGACCGTATCTTAGTGACAGCGGTTCCTACGTCGTTTGTATTGACCAATCGTGGATGGACATAGAAACTGGCGAAGCCGTCACGGACAACGCTATTCTTTCTGGCCAGCGAAACAACCGTACTAGGCGGGCGGGTTTGGGGGTTAATAAAGCCGAGGTTCTCAGGGATGATTTTGCCCCCGTAGTAACTTTTCCTTATCAGGTAAGGAAAGTATACGCCCAGGTGCGGCCGTTCATTGAGGGCAGCGAAGTGTTTGGTGAAAATCCTGTAATCGAGCTCGGAAGCGCCGTAATGAGGCGTGACCCAGATACGAGGCCGGGCAAAGCCGGCGCGACTGAGAATAGCAAACCCTTGATTTAAACGTCCTTCAACCCAGGCTGTCGAATCTTCAGGGACGGGTGAAAGCTCCGTTGGAACTCCGTTGATGAGTTTATCGATGTAAAATTCATAATCATCGGTCGAGGCTCCGTCGCGCGGGTTCAAGGCACTCCGGTATTGATGCGTGAATCCGTGCATGAGCACGGTCCCGCCCCGCCGTTGTAGATACTTGAGCGTGTTGACCATCTTTGGGGCTTGGTCCAGATCGACAGTTCTTGGCGGCCCATAGGCGCCAAGCGGGTCGGCGAACCGGGGCACTACGCTGATTCCAAAAGGCACACCGCGGCCGTAAAGGTAGTCGCCGATTGCTTTGACCTTGGCCGGATCGCTGTTCGGAGTGACATCCTCCAGCCGAATGAGGGCCCGGCGTTCACTAGTATGCTTTCTGTTGAGCAGAGTGTGAAGCACTTCCGCAAAAACGATATAAGCGCGGTCATCATAGTAA
>DAOUYN010000183.1 GCA_030666075.1 Actinomycetes bacterium
ATGACCCCGCCATAAAGCCGGTCGCGTGTACTGAGGATACTCTAATTGTCCGCCGACAAAGCTCTCTTCCTCCAGCGATTCTTTCGCCCCTAATACTCCCGGCAACAACCGTCCTACGGCGTCGACCAAAACCATCGCCCCGATCTCGCCCCCGCTGAGAATATAATCGCCGATCGAAATCTCATCGGTCACAAAACTGCCCACGCGCGCGTCTACGCCTTCATATCTACCGCAAAGAAGAACCAGCTGCTCAGCGTCGGCCAGACCTTCAACGACCGCGTGTTTCAGGGGCGTTCCCCCGGCTGCCAAGAGCACCGTGCGGGTCCCCCGGCGCAATATATACGGTGCGTCGCCCGTGACACAACATATGGCTTTCCAAAACGGCTCTACTTTCATCACCATGCCCGGACCGCCGCCGTATGGCTCGTCATCCACCTGTCGATGCTTATCTTCGGTGAAGTCACGCAGATCATGAGCCTTTACTTCCAGCAAACCACGCTCTCGAGCCAGCCTAAGCATGCCGACACTGAGCACCGGCTCAAAGATGTCCGGAAATATCGTGATAATGTCGATTTTCATTGCCATGCTCTTACAGCTCCAGCAAGCCGGGGAGCGGGTCAATCTTAATCACGCGGTGCTCCAAATCGATCTCTTTGATTACATCTTTTATCGCCGGTATATAGTATTGCTTGTCTCCAGCGACGACATAGATATCGTTACCGCCCGTCCTGAGCACTTCCGTCACCAGCCCGAGCTCAACACCGGCGACGGTCACGACCCGGCAACCGGAAATCTCGTGTATCCAAAAAGCATCCTCAGGTTTCTCGGCCAGCTCGTCGGGCACGATCAATTCACGATCGAGCAAGACTTCAGAAGCATCACGACTAGTAAATCGCTCAAAGAGGAGTAGGTGCCGGCCTTTTTTCTGCTTAACGCCGCAGACAGTTACGGTCTCGTGTCCCGGCAAGGGCGGGTTTAATTCAAAAGAGCTTCCTACTTTAAATCTATCCGGATTGTCACTGAAGCTACGGACTTCGACATAGCCCGCAAGCCCGTGCGGCCTGGTCACATGCCCCACACAAATATGCTTATCGGCGGTCAAAGATACGCGAAAGCGAGCGCGGCAAAAGCCGCTAGTCGACGATCTCCACGGTCACCCTATTGCCGTCTTTATAAGCCGCGGCTTTGACGAGCGTGCGCATCGATTTGGCGATCCTTCCCTGCCTCCCGATCACTTTTCCCACATCGTCCGGGTCAACATGTAATTGCAGAATGAGTGAACTTTCGCCCTGTATGTCCTCAACTCGGACAGCGTCAGGTTCATCAACCAACGATCTGGCCAAGAACTCGAGAAGCTCTTTCACGAGGAAACCTCCTCCAAATACTTTTTCTTGTTTTTATCAAACTCCTGGCGGACGCCGCTGATCTTAAGCAAGTTTTCAGCTTGCGCGCTCGTCTGAGCGCCACGCGCCAACCACTTGATCGTCTTTTCCGACTCGACCTCCACCAGCGATGGTTCCTGTCGCGGATCATATCTGCCCAACAGCTCAATAAACCGGCCGTCTCTAGGCATACGTGAATCGGCCGCTACTAGGTGATAGAACGGTTTCTTCTTCGCACCCGCTCGGCTCAATCTAATCTTTACTGACAATTTCTCACCTCCGTTTTTCTTGTCGCATTCAAGCCTTCAATTATACCCTAGTCCAGGCGTTAGACAATAGGGTCGGTTTCTACATGAACGGCAGGCCTCTCCGGCCCTTTTTCCCCGTCATCTGTGACATCTTCTTTAGCATCTTTTTTGTCTGTTCGAACTGTTTTAGCAACTGATTTATTTCGGTCACAGAGGTCCCGCTGCCTGACGCTATTCTCTTACGCCGGCTACCCGAGATAATCGAAGGCTGCTGGCGCTCTGTCGGTGTCATGGATTCGATGATGGCCTGGACTCGCTTCATATCATTATCGTTTACCTGGCTGTCTTTAAGCCCCGGCACACTGGATGCTCCGGGCAGCATGCCGATAACCTGGCTTATCGGACCCATCTTTTGCAGTTGCTTCATCTGGTCAAGGAAGTCCTCGAGGTCAAACTCCTGCCTGCGCAGTTTTTCCGCCATCTCCTGGGCCTTGGCCTCATCCGATGTCGCTTGGGCCTTCTCTATCAGAGTCAGTACGTCTCCCATGCCCAATATTCTTGAAGCCATTCTGTCGGGGTGAAAAGTTTCAAGCGAATCGGTCTTTTCGCCGCCGCTGACGAACTTCACGGGTCTGCCGGTCACAGACCTAATCGATAGAGCGGCGCCCCCGCGAGCATCACCATCCATCTTCGTCAGGACCAGCCCGTCAAAATCTACCTGGCTCTTGAAATTGTCGGCAACATTGACAGCGTCTTGCCCGGTCATAGCATCAACGACCAGCAGAATCTGGTGCGGTTTGGCGATCTGCTTTATTCGCACTATTTCGTCCATCATCTCTTTATCGACATGAAGGCGACCGGCCGTATCGATGATCACCAGGTCGCTAGCCTGGGACACAGCCTGCTTCAAGCCCGCTTTGACAATCTGTTCCGGAGTACCCTCGCTCGAGAAGACAGCTATGTCATTTTCCTCGCCCAACGTCATCAATTGCTCAATGGCCGCGGGACGGTAAGTATCGGCCGCAATCATCACCGGGTTCTTGCCTTGAGATTTTAGTAGATGGGCCAGCTTGGCAGTCGCAGTAGTCTTCCCGGAACCCTGAAGCCCGACCATCATTATGATCGTCGGCGGTTGGGACGCCATCGGCAACCTGCTCTCCGTTGAGCCCAGCAAGGCCGTCATTTCCTCGTTGACGATCTTTATCACTTGCTGCGCCGGTGTCAGACTGTCCAACACTTCAGAACCGACCGCGCGCTCGCGTATCTTGCCAACAAATTCTTTAACGACCTTGAAGTTGACGTCCGCTTCGAGCAGGGCGAGCCGTACTTCACGCATCGCCACATCGACATCGGCTTCGCTTAGTTTGCCGTGCCCCTTGAGCTTT
>DAOUYN010000113.1 GCA_030666075.1 Actinomycetes bacterium
CGGCACACCCAGGTAATCGAGGACCGTCGGGGCTACATCCATGTTCCCGACGACTCCCTCTCTTCTCGTTGTGTCCGATATCAGCATCCCTTGGCCGGCTCCGCTGACCACTATCGGGACCAGCGTGTCGCGGCCGCGCTCCGGATCTTTCTTGAGCTGCGGCGCTGTGATGATCAGCATCGTTCGGTCCATCGGCAACCGCCTCGTCAGCTCCCCGATGAAAAGGTCCGCCGCCTGCAGGGCTTTCTCGTATTCGCTGAGGAAGACAGTTTTGAGCATCAGCGACCGTTGGCCGTTGATGCGCGAGGTGTCGCCGAATTCGACGGCCGTGAAATCTGCTTTTGACACCATGTCCAGCGTTGTTTTGATAAGTTTTTCATGGTCCGACCTTAGCCCTCCGGGCACGGACTTATCGATACGCGCCATGTTTGTCGAGACGTCGCCATAGTCAGTGCGGCCACTGAAATCCATGGTGATCAGAGTGATCTCGCGACGAGCCTGCGTCAGTGTATCGGTGTTCCCGACGACGGCCGTTTTGAGGCCGGCTTGTTTGAGCGACTCACCAAGTAAACCCGGGACGATGTTGCGACGGGACTTGGCGCTCTTGGCGCCGGCAACGTAGATGCCGAGGTTAACGACTGATTCTTTCGGCGGGCGCGCGCCCGTGCCCTGAAATACGATATCGCTGCCGCTCAGCAATCCACCGAAATATCGCTCGGGCAGGTTTTCAGAGGCATTGAAGCCCAGCTTGCCGAAAGCGCCGGCGTTCGCTCTGGCCCCGGCGCCGAGACTGAGATAAAAGTTCCCCACCTCCGAGCCATTAGTCGCCCGGGCGTTCATCAGGGCAGCCCCGCCATCTCTTGCCAGACCCGCGATGTTTGTTCTCTTGTCGGTCAGCAGGTCCTGGATCGAGATCTTATTGATGACGACCAATACGACCTTTTTTTGAGCAGCGTCCGGGGCGGCCAGGGCCGTTGAAGACTGGAAAAGCAAGGTCATGAATACGAGTAGCGAGATTGCGGCGTACGTGCGCCTTGAGAGGGGAGACTGCATCATATCTCCATCAGTTTCCTGTTCGGACAAGCATCAACGGTCAGGATAGCAGATAAGGGGGCTCGTAGAACAGTTTTTCCAGGCAAGCTCTCGGGTAGAACATTGGCATGGGCATGCGCCGGCTCATACAGATATCAATGTGTCTCGCCTTCTTCTTGATCGGGCTCTTTGCCGGTGAGGCAGGCGCTTCTCCGGCGAAGAGTGTTGTTCTGGTTTTGATAGACAAAGTCACTTGGTCGGAGTTGGCTGATGTCAGACCTATGTATCTCTCGCGGGCAGCACGCCTGGGCGCGGTCGGGATCATGAGCAACAAGACAGCCTCGACTCAGGTCGACAGCGCGTCCGCGTACCTCACTATCGGCACCGGCCAGCGGAGCATCGGAGGCCCGGACGCAGGGCTACCGGTCAACCGCGCCAGGGCCGAGCGGATCGGCCGGGCAAATCAAGCCTCTCCCTATCGGGCCGAGGTCGGTTTATTGGCGAGACGACTCCGGGCGGCCGGGCTCGAGACGACCGTCATCGGGAACGCCGACGTTCTCTCAGCCGCCGGGGCCTACGAATACGGGCGCGAGGTCGAACTGATCGGCATGGACCGCTCGGGTCGGGTGCTGGCGCCCCTTTCTCGTCGGGCGGCAGCCGGCAACGGGTCGATCGATCAGCGGACCGTTGTGGCCGAATTGGACAGGGCGATGCGGCAACCGGGGTTGATCGTGATCGAGACCGGCGATACCCGCAGGGCAGACCGCCCCGGCGCCATTGGTGGAGATGAAGGACAGGCGGAGCGAAAGCGTCAGGCCATCATAGCGGCGGATGCTTTGATCGGGGCCGTCCTCTCCCGGATAGATACCGAGCGCGATCTGCTTCTGATCGTTTCTCCCTCTCCTCCGGCGCGGGCGGGGGCGGCTGAGCGGCGAGCGCTGACACCTATCATCGCTGTCGGGGCAGACTTTCGGGCCGGGACTCTCGTTTCACCGGCGACACGTCGGATCGGTCTGGCGACGAACCTGGACGTGGCGCCGACCATCGCCGCTCATCTCGGGGCCGTGTGGGACCCGGTGGCTCCGGGAAAGGCATTGAGGTCAGAGGGCAGGCGATCTTCGTTTTCCGAGATGGCGGAACGAGCACGTGCGTATACGATGACAGAGGAGATGTCGTTGCCGCTTATATACGCATACGGACTAATAGTCATGGCCGGCCTGGCCATGGCCGCGGTACTCTTTTCAGTCTCCGGCCGGAGTGCCCGAAGGCTGGTCGTCCCGGCGCGGTTCGCTTTGCTGGCGGCCATGTCTTTTCCGCTCGGCATCTTCTTGGCCCCAATACTGCCGGCGGGGACAGAGAGCATCTGGGTCCACGTAGCTTATGTCTTTGGACTGACGGTCCTTTTCACCGTCATGCTTGGCAGACTGGATACGAACAAGGCTGTCTTGATCGCCGCTAGCGCGACAGTCTTGTTCGTGCTGGGGAACATCCTTCTAGGTTCACCTGGAGACATAGACTCAGCTTTCGGCTACACCGCTGTGACTGCCGCCCGTTTTTACGGCATCGGCAATCACTATCTGGCACTCTTGTTTGCTGCCGTCGTCGTCACCTCTTTCTTATGGCTGGAAGACGCGCCGCGAGGCCGGCCGTTCATCGTGTTGCCGGCTGCGTACGGGGTGATCGTGCTGATGGTAGGGCATGGCTCCTGGGGCGCTAACACTGGGGGGATCTTGATGCTCGCGCCGGCACTGGCTATCGCGTACGCACGGATATCCACCGGCCGGTTCGCACCCAGATATCTCTTCTATGCCGCGGTGGCGGGCGTGGTGGCCTTGGGCCTGTTGGCCGGCGTCGACGCGTGGCTTCCAGAGGATTCCGCCCATATCGGGACCGCCGCTTTGCAGCTCTACACCGGCGGGGCCCAAGCCTTCAATACTCTTGTGATCCGAAAGATCCAGGCAAACCTGGAAACGTTTGTTTTCGCGCTGAGCTTGGCGGTGCCGCTCGCCATCGCTATTGCGGTCGGGGCTCTCCTTGCCCGCGGACGAGGGGTCCGTTGGTCGCCTCCCGCCTTTCGCCATCCGGCAGTCCGTTCGGCGCTGGTCGTCGGGCTAGTGGGTGGCGCATGGGGCTCGGTCGTCAATGATTCGGGAGTGGCTGTTGCGGCTTTTGTCGCCGCTTTTTTACTCCCGTCGCTTCTCCTTGTCGAGCTGGGTGAGATCGCTGATCCGAGTGATTGACATCGGCTGTCCTGTTCGCTAAAACAAAGTCAGCAGTCATATGCTTGTGATCGACAGGAGTACCTTTTGACCCACAAATATTACGATATAAGTCCGCGCCTCGGTCCGCGAACACTCGCCTGGCCGACAGACCCCCCGGTCGTATTCGAACCGTTCAAGTCATTGGCGGCGGGCGGAAGCTCTAATGTGACTAAGCTCACGCTAGGGACACATGCCGGCAGTCATGTCGACGCTCCGCGGCATTTCTTTGACGATGGCCGTTCTGTAGACGAGTTACCTCTCGATGTATTGATAGGCAAAGTGTCAGTTCTTGAAGTGCCGGGAGATATCATAGATCAAAGTGCTGTGGCTGCCGCCGGTTTCCGATCAGGCACCGAGAGGGTCTTGTTCAAGACGAGGAATTCAGAGTTGTGGTCCGAGGCCGCGTTCCGACGGGATTTTATCGGCATTGCTGCTCCGGCCGCCGACTTCCTGGTGAGGGCCGGGATCAAGCTGGTGGGAATCGACTACCTTTCAATTGAGGCCGAACACGGGGGCGGGGCCCCGGCCCATGAACTATTTCTTGATAATGGCGTAGTTATTTTAGAAAGCATCGACCTCTCGGCCGTCCCGGCTGGGGAATACGAGATATTCTGCCTCCCGCTGCGCTTGGCCGGCCTCGACGGCGCGCCTGCCCGTGTCGTCTTGCGCGCTTAACGGCATCTAAGCGTCATCATTGCTTGGATTTGGCGTTCGGCGTCAAATCGATAATTAATTCCAGCGTGCCTGTGCACCCCTCTAACCTGCTCAGACCTTCGAAAAAGCCAGCCTCCAAAATGTTTTCACCATCACTTGCCGGGAATACGAACACAAAACTTTTGGAGGTGAGCTACGGTGTTAAAGAAATTCATATCTTTATTGATGTTGGCTGTTTTTGCTGTGGGTTTATGGGTGGTACCGGCTTTTGCCGGCCATCGGATCCAAGACAATAATGGCGGAAAAGTCTCTTTAGAGTCGCGTGACGACGACGTACCCGAACAGGCAACCGGT
>DAOUYN010000160.1 GCA_030666075.1 Actinomycetes bacterium
ATCGGTTGGGTCTCCGCCTGATATATCTCCTGTGGAGTGTCCCATAGATCTTCTTTGTTGTAGAAAACCTGAGGGTCTGTCATGTGGAATGACGTGAAGACATCGGCCTGCGTCCTAAACAGGGTCTCCGGGTAACGAAGATGCTCGAGCAGGCCCTCATCCATCTCATCGAGGTTCTTGAACGTCCCCGGATAAGCGCGGGAGTATGCCTTGATGATCGGATCGTCCTTATCGGCGACGTAGAAATCGACGGATCCGTTATAGGCGTCAACGACCACCTTGACGGAGTTACGGATGTAATTGAAGCCGCCGCTCGTAGGTTTCGAATACGGATAGCGGTCACTGACCGTATAGCCGTCGATCATCCAGAAAAGGCGCCCATCACTGATGACCAGGTAGGGGTCGGAGTCGTAGGCGACAAAAGGCGTCAATGCCGCGAGGCGCGATTTTATCGTTCGATTGAAGAGAATGCGACTCTGAGGCTTCAGAGCATCGCTGACCGCCAACTTGATCGTTCCGAAGCGATAAGCGAAGGCCAGCTTAGTCAGGTAGTTGCTTAAAACGATGCCGCCGGTTCCGTTGTATTCGGCGTACTTGTTTTTCTCCCCGGCCGGAAAGTCGAACTCACTGGTCTTTGTGTTGATAAGGACATAGTTGCTCGTCGATTCGCCATAGTATATCTCCGGGCGCTTTACCTTCAAGTCCGTCGTGCTCTTGGGCGGGATGTTCTTAATGATCAACTTCGGGAGTCCCTCGCCCGCGACCTCATTGACCGGACTGGCCACCACACCATAACCGTGCGTGTAAACGATGTGCTGATTGACCCACGTTCTGGCCGTCTCCGGCAGTTGAGCGACGTCGATCTCCCTGGCCGACAGGGCGATCTGGCGATACTCGCCGTCGATCACATATCTATCCAGGTCGACATCGTTGAATTTGTAATAGAGTCGGATCTCCTGGATCTGGCTATAGGTCGTCTTTAGTGGGCGCCAGTCCCACAAGCGCATGCTGTCGATCGTCTCCTGGTTGCGCGCTAGCGTCTTCCTGGTGAGATCGTTTTCAACCGGAAACGGCTTGCGAGCGACTTTATCTATCCCGAAGGCCTTTCGAGTGGCCTTGATATTCCTCGCAATGAACGGTTTCTCTTTGGCTATCTCATTCGGAGAGACCCGGTACTGCTGAACGACGGTCGGCAGCACCGCGGTCCCGATAACCAACGTCAGACCCAAAACGGCCAGCCCGGCTATGGGCAAGAACCAGCGACGGGTGACGCCCCCGATGACTACCAGAAGCGCCGTCGCCAGACCAATATATAAAAGGAAGCGGTAAGCCGGGAGCAACACTGTGACGTCGGTATAGCCGGCCCCGAAAACAGCGCCCCGAGGAGAGTAGACAAGATTCTGGGCCGCCACCCACCAGTTGGCGGAGATGACTGCCATTAAAAGTCCGGCCAGAATAGCGATATGAGCCGCCCCGCGCGGATAGACCGCTCTTAGGCCCTGGGTCAGATTGAACGTCCCGCGGACCAGGTGAATAAAGACAGCCAACCCCAGCGCGACCAGAGTCAACAAGAAGAGGAAGCCGAGGACGTTTTCGACGACAGGCAGTGTGAAGAAGTAAAAACTGACATCCCGCCCGAAAAGCGGGTCTTTCGTCCCCGTGGGCAGGGAGAAGAAGTACTGTAGCCATGACTCCCAAGCCGAAGCCATCGAGATACCGGCAATGACGCCGACGACGGCCGAGCCGGTATAGGCAGCCAGGGTAAAGTACTGATCAAAGTACCGCCTGGTCTGGCTGATGAACTGCTCTAGCTGCGCGTTATGTGAGATAAACCGGGTGTTCGGCGAAAGCTTTCTGGCTAGATAGACATTGATCGCCAAAAAGAAAAAAGCAAAGAAACCGAAAGCGGCCCCGACGCCGATGCGGTAGGCCCAGCTTCTAACAAACAGGCGATCATAGCCGAGCGACTTAAACCAAAGCCAGTCGGTATAGACTGTCGCCGTCAGAAAGAAGGCAGCGGCCGCGAAGACGAGCAGTGCGGCCAAGATAATGCGGATACGATTCATGGTCGGACGATTCTATCATAAATCTAAGAAATCCGGCCTCTAAATCGTAACTTACGGTCTTTGCTCGATCCGGGCCAGACGATCGAAAAAATCCGGAAACGAGACGTTGGCTGCCCCGGCGCCTTCTATTACAGTCTCACCTTGGGCGATCAGCGCAGCAACTGCGAGCATCATGGCCAAGCGATGGTCTCCATGGCTGCGGACGACCGCGCCTTTGAGCGGAGTCGGGCCATCGATGATGAAGCCGTCGGCAGTCGGGGCGACCTTGGCCCCCATGCGGTTGAGTTCAGCCGCGACTAGCGTGATCCTATCTGTCTCTTTCACCCGCAGCTCCTCGGCATCGCGTACGACGGTCCGGCCTTGCGCCTGGGTGGCCACGAGCGCTACCAGCGGTAGCTCATCGATAAGCCTGGGGATTATCGCTCCGCCTATCTCCGTACCCCTAAGCGATGATTTCACAGCGGCCACCGAACCGACCACCTCGCCGGCCGACTTCCGCTCGTCCTTGATATCGAGCACGGCCCCCATCCAAGTCAAGACCTCCAAAAAACCCGTCCGCGTCGGATTCAGGCCGATATCGGTGACCTCGACAGTCTCATCAGCGGCTAAAACCCCGGCCGCGAGAAAAAAGGCGGCAGATGATATGTCACCAGGAACGTCTATATCCTTGGCCGCGAACGGGCGCCGCCGGACGCTTATCTTGCGGACCCCGCCATCAGCGATACGGATATCCGCCCCTAAGTACTCGAGCATCAACTCTGAATGATCGCGCGAGGCCAGCGGTTCGATAACGGTCGTTTCCTTTTGCGCCAATAACCCGGCCGTCAACACGGCCGTCTTCACTTGGGCGCTCGCTACCGGCAATGAGTATTCGACCCCTTCCAGCGAGCCGCCGACGATGGCCAGCGGTGCCAACCGACCGGAAGCCCGGGCATAGATGCGGGCTCCCATTAAAGAGAGCGGCTCGATGATCCTATCGACAGGGCGGCGCCGGATGGATGCATCGCCCGTTAAGAAAGTCGTGAAGTCCTGGGCGGCCAAGGCTCCGGGGAGCACTCTGAGGGCAGTGCCGGAATTGCCGACATCGAGTACGTCGGACGGCTCCTCCAGACCGAAAAGTCCGCGCCCGGCCACGATCGCTTTGGGGCCTGATGAGTCTGGGCCGGCGCCGGTGGTCAATTCGATCTCGACCCCGAGCGCCCGCAGGCAACCAAGGGTGCTGAGACAATCGGCAGAATC
>DAOUYN010000098.1 GCA_030666075.1 Actinomycetes bacterium
AGGTGAGCCGCCGGGGTACGACAGGCGGTGTCGTGACCTGTCACCCGAAGACGAGGCGGCTTTTCTGGCTGAAGACCGGCTCCCGACGATCCGCTTCCGGGCCGATCTCGAGGGAGAGACTGTCGTTGACGACCTGGTTAGGGGCCGGGTAGTCTTCAACAACGTGGAACTGGATGATTTGATCATCATGCGCCCCGACGGCATCCCCACATATAATTTTGCCGTGGTGGTCGACGATCACGACATGGGTATTACGCACGTGATCCGCGGGGAGGACCATCTGTCAAATACGCCGCGGCAGATACAAATATATCTAGCTCTTGGCGCTGAACCGCCGATATTCGCGCATCTGTCGATGATCTTGGGGACCGACAAGACGCCATTGAGCAAAAGGCATGGCGCCACCTCTGTGGAGACTTTTCGCGACGATGGATATCTACCCGAGGCAATGCTCAACTTTTTGGCCCTACTCGGGTGGTCCTGGGACGATCACACGACCCTGTTCAGCCTCGATGACCTCGTCGAAAAATTCTCCTTAGAGAAGGTGACCAAGAGTCCGGCCGTATTTGATACGGACAAGTTGGATTGGATGAACGGCCAGTATATCCGCGAGTTGACCATAGAAGAGCTGACACACTGTTTGATCCCTTTATGGCGCGAGGCAGGTCTGTTGTCGGGCGGCGATCTCGATTCAAGTGAGATTCTACGCCTGAGATCGATTGCCGCGATCTGCCGCGAACGCTTAGTCAAATTGCCCGACATCATCGAACTGACCGACTTTTTTTTCCGTCCAGTCCAGTATGACGCGAAAGCTTTCGATAAGGCCTTGAAGAAAGAGGGAGCCAAGGAAGTATTGCAGTCAGCCGCGGCGAAACTGGGCACGATCGGCGAGTGGACGACAGCGGCGATAGAAACCGGTCTGCGGGAACTGGCGGACGAACTTGAGGAAAAGCCTCGAAAAGTCTTCCAGCCTATCCGGGCCGCGATCAGCGGTCGTCTCGTTAGCCCGCCGCTCTTTGAATCGCTGGAAATATTGGGGCGGGACGAGTCCTTGGCGCGTTTTCGCAAAGCGGAAGAACTCCTCACAGACTAAAGAAATCCCAGCTCATGCCGACAGATCAAGCGCAAGGGTCGTTTTGACTCACTGGTGATCGCGGCCATCAAGAAGGCGCTGACAAACGATAATTTGGTTACCGATCAATAAACGGCCCTAAAACGCGTTTGTCACCAGCCGGCCGATCTCTTCGGTCAATCGCATTTCGATCAGGGCGGCCGCGGCCAAGCCTATGAGCGCGACGATGATGGTAGATTTGGTCTGACGAGCTGCGCCCAAGACCCGCACCCGTTCAAATGCAGCCGCGGTCTCGCCGGCCGCCAGCAGCGGTTTCACATCGAGATAGGCGGAAATCGGTATGGCAGCTCCTAGGATGATCGCCCCAACTTCGACTATGCCGTGCGGCGCTATGAAGGCCAACCCGACCAGCCATGACCCCGGCCCCGACCCTATGACTCCGGCCACAGCCGCGTAGAGGACCCCGATCAACAGACCGAGCGCCGCAGCGCCCGTGGTCGGAGCTACCAGCAAGGATGTGTAGATCGGGCGGGCAGGCGTATCCGGTATCTCTCGCCAGGAGCGCCAATAGCGCAAGATACCGGAGATCGGGTCGTGGGCAGCTTGACGACGGAGCCAAGCGGAAAAGCCCCCCGGGCGACCCGGGTCGTAGATGCGGACTGTCCAGATGAACGAGGCCAAAACGAGCATAGCGGTGGCGTTCAGTAGGAATACTACGAAGACGGGATCGATCCCGATCAGGCCGGCCTGATCGATCACAGGCACAGCGACATTGCGTACTCCTGTGGTCGAGGCATCAAAAAGTCGAAGCGAATCGACTCGAGTCAATGTCATAAGAGAATAGGCCCCGGCCGCTCCGATAACGAAGCCGCCGAGGAATCGGGACCAACAATATTTCCAGGCTCTCAGAATCAAGTACGGTTAGTATACTCGACGGCTCAAGCGATAAAGCGATCGGTGGCGGCCGGCCACCGCGTGACGGGCGGTGTATTTCTTGGCCCGGGTGCTTCGAGCGCGAGTATTTCTGATCGCAGAGCGAGCGCGGATGGTTTTAAACGTCGTTCCGATCTTTCCCAAGCCTTGGAGGCCCCGAGCCAATTGAGCCGTAGTCAATCCGTGGACATGATGATAGCGACTCACTGTGGCGGGGCTTTCCCGGGGTGGCTCGGAATGGGCCGGGGCCTCAGGGAGCTCCGGTGATCGCGAGGGCTTCAAGAGAGAGTAGAGTGCCGGCGAGAAGACCCATATTCCGATCAAGATCAGGGCGAGCCGATAATTGGCCGGCTCCCGGAGGCCGGCGACGGCTTCTGCGACATCCACTCTGACGGTATAGGCATCATCCGGGCCGGTTTTTATTGTGAGCTGAGCCAGGCCCTCACTGAACCGGAAGTCGAGCGCTTGAAGGACGGCTTCGCCCCGTTCTGCCAGGTCCGGTCCGCCTCCGAGGCCCGGGCTTTGAGACACGAAATCTGTACTGGTCAGCATTGTCGCTAACACTAGTACTGATAGTAATATCGAAGCCCGCCTCAATGTCTTTGACATCATATCTCCTCTTAATAGTTTAATCGACTAGCCCCCATCGTTTCTGAATAGGACAAAAGGAGGAGATTGTCGAGATCCTTGACCTATCGATCCGTAGTATATAGAGTGTTTAGAAAGTACTAAACATTAGAAAGGTATATAGACATGGATGATTCGCTGGTTACCGTAGAGACAGGTTTTATCGATGGCATGGGGCAGCTGGCTGACTATTGGGGCTACAACAAGGTCGTCGGCTGGATATACGGACTGCTCTATTTACAGGACGGTTCCTTATCGCTGGAGAGTGTCGCGGAGGAGTTGCAGGTCAGCAAGGGCAATATCAGTATCAATATCCGCGAGGCCGAACGTCTCGGTATGGTCAAGAAGGTCTGGAAGAAAGGGGACCGGAAAGACTATTACGAGGCGGAACCGAATCTTTGGCAGGTTATCCGCCGCATTACTCGCGAGCGCCAAAAGAAGGAGTTCGATTTCGCGATGGAAACCATCAAGACCGGGCTTGATGGTCTAGAGTTGCTTGAAAGCAATACCCAGCAGGTCCGGTTTGCGCGTAAGCGGCTTAATCAGATGTCTTCGTTCTTGAAGTCGACCAACACTATCATCAGCGGGCTTCTGTCTCTCGAGACACTTAAGGGGGCGGCTGTCCAGGCCTGCCCTGTCAGGAGCAGGCTGCCCGGAAGAACAAGCGATTGAGAGGAGTCTGAGATGAAGGTATTCATTGTCGGCGCCACCGGATTTATCGGTCGGAATGTCACGGCCGGATTGCTCGATGCCGGTCACGAGGTGACGGCCCTGACGCGCGACGCCGTACGCGGGCGGCAGACACTGGGTGACAGGCCAAAGGTGCTTGAAGGAGACCCTAATGAGCCCGGTGAGTGGCAGAACAGTCTCGACGGCCATGACGCCGTGATCAATCTCGCGGGGGAGCCGCCGCTCGCGAAACGGTGGACGACCGCGCAAAAGCAGGTGCTGAGGGACTCTCGTACCAATCCGACCAGGATGATCGTCGCCGGAATAGAGAAGGCCTCGGCGAGGCCCCGAGTTTTTCTTTCTGGATCGGCCGTTTCGTTCTATGGAGATCGCGGGGACACAACAGTTACTGAAGCCGATGGGCCGGCTGACGACTTCTCGGCTAACATGTGCCGAGATTGGGAGGAAGCAGCTTTTCAGGCGGAGGATCTCGGCGTGAGAGTGGTGGCTTTGAGGACCAGCTTTGTTATCGGTCAAGGCGGCGCCCTAGACCGGATGGTCCCGCCGTTTAAGATGTGGGCCGGGGGTCCGATAGGCGGAGGCCGTCAGTATCTTCCCTGGATACACATCGACGACTATGTCGAATTGGTGAAGTTTTTATTGGCCACCGAATCTGTTAGCGGCCCAGTCAATATGGCTGCCGGCGCGGCGACTAATCGCGAGTTCTCGGCCGCCTTGGGTCGGACGCTTGGACGACCCAGTTGGCTGCCGGTGCCGGGTTTCGTGCTTAAACTGGTATTGGGCGAAGCGTCGGTGATCGTTTTAGAAGGTCAAAGAATAGTGCCGTTCAAGACAGTCGAAGCGGGTTATGGTTTTAGCTTTACGGATATTGATGCGGCCCTGTCGTCAGCATTAGATCGCTCTGCCTGAAAAGGTGGCGGTGTGGACAGCGCCGATTTATTCGATTTCGTTATCCGCGGATCGTTCGCGGAAATCGAATCGGTCTTCAGCAAAAAGCTCCAGGCAGACCTGCGAGACTTCAGCATCGTAAAGGCGCCCGGCGTTCATCGATATCTCATTTAAGGCTCGCGGCAGACCGAGCCCCGCTCGATAGGGGCGACGCGACGACATGGCCTCGACGACATCGGCCACCGCGACCACCTTGGCCTCAATAGTTATCTCATCACCCGTTAGCCCGCCGGGGTATCCGCTGCCATCAAGGCGCTCGTGGTGCTGGAGGACCGCGTCGGCCACGGGCCAGGGAAAATCGATCCCCTTGAGTACGTCGTGACTCGCTTGGGCGTGGGCCTGGATGATCTTGAACTCGAACTCATTGAGAATACCGGGTTTACTGAGAATTTCCGCCGGCACATAGATCTTGCCGATATCGTGCAGCGCGGCGGCTACTTTGGCGCCTTCGCGGGACCGCTCGTCGAGACCCATCTTTACCGCAATGGCCTCCGCGAGCTTCGCGACTCTTTTTTGATGGTCGGCCGTATAGGGGTCGCGCAGCCCGGCGGTCGAAGCCAGGGCTTCGACAGTTCCTTTAAGGGTGCGGCTCAGTGCTTCCCAGCTCTCATGGAGCTTCTCTTC
>DAOUYN010000046.1 GCA_030666075.1 Actinomycetes bacterium
AGCATAGTAACTGAACTAATGAGGGCATTAAAAAGAATGATTGTTATCCATGACATGACAGATACAAAATGCCTTATCATCAATAGCCATATCACTGAAAAAAACAGGGGTAATATGGCTCCACAGACAATCAACACCGGCTTTTGAGTTTGGTTGTGAGTTCTTGTATCTGTTCATATAGCTCTATCTCCTGATTTAACAGTTTTTCGATCTTGTTGGTAGCGTGGATAACTGTTGAATGATCACGATTACCAAAGGCGTTTCCGATCTTAGGTAAAGAAGCGTCGGTTAGTTCACGAGACAGGTACATCGCTATCTGGCGGGGCAGGACATACGGCTGTGCTCTCTTGGCGCCGGTAAGCTCGGCTTTGGTTAACCGGTAATATCTACAGACTTCGGTTTGGATCCGAGAGATCGAGATCTCTTTAACCGAGTTTGTGGGAAAAACATCTCTTAGCACTTCGCTGGCCAAAGCCTTAGTAATGGTGTTGGAGGTCAATGAAGCAAAAGCTACGGTTCTTATCAGGGCACCCTCAAGTTCTCTGATATTCGACTGAATATTCGACGCGATGAACTCAAGAACGTCATTTGAGATCTCGAGGTCTTCAAGCATCACTCGTTTCTTAAGAATCGCAATACGTGTTTCGAGATCGGGTGGCTGGATGTCTACGATAAGCCCGGATTCAAATCGAGTTCTGAGGCGGGCCTCAAGCGTCGCAATGTCTTTTGGCGGTCGATCGCTGGAGATAATGATCTGCTTGTCGGCCTCATAAAGAGTGTTGAATGTATGGAAGAACTCTTCTTGTGTGGCTTCTTTGTTCTCTAGGAATTGAATATCGTCTACCAGTAGAACATCAGTGTGCCGGTATTTTCGTTGAAATCCGGCGATCTTGTCTTTGTCCCGGATCGAATTGATAAAGTCATTGGTAAATTTTTCAGAAGAAACATATTTGACCGTCATTCGTTGAAGGTGGGAGGAAACATAGTGAGCGATCGACTGTAAAAGGTGAGTCTTTCCGAGCCCGACTCCACCGTAAATAAAAAGGGGATTATATGATTGGGCCGGTTTTTCGGCGACCGCCAGGGCAGCCGCGTGCGCAAAGCGGTTGCTGCTGCCTATGACAAAAGTATCAAACGAGTATTTGGTTCTGATGTGAGAGCCGGCGACGGGTTTCGGATCAGGCTTGTGATCGATCTTCGGTGTCTCGTCCGGAGGGCGGACCACGAAAGCGACATCGACGGGGCCGTTGGTGGCCTCCCCAAGGGCGCCGGCTACCAGAGATATATATCTGGATGCTAGCCACTCTCTAGAAAAGTCGTTTGGCGTTGATATTGTGAACAGAGAGCCTGAAAAACTGACCGGCCTTATGTTCATGAACCATGTTTTGAAAGTTTGGTCGTTTAGCTGGGTGCGGAGCACCCCAAGCGCATCTTTCCAGACCATGTCGAGTTGCTCACTCATAGATAAAAAAACTCATAATAACTCCAACGAATTGTAGTCTTCACCAGACCGGGCAGCAAAGGGGTAAAATTGATAAAGCCACTGACCCCACGCCGACAATAATATAATAAAAAGAGTCGTCACGGTGTCGATAAAATGAAACTTTTTCAAAAAAAACAGGTGTTCCCCCAACCACCTGCACGTCCATCAAACAAGCGTCTGGTTGGGACGATTTGCACAAGGTTATCAACAGAGACAGACAGACAATTCCGCTGCTTATGGGGCGAGTAAGATTGAAAATGTTGATTTTGGGCGAGAATCAAGGAAAGACGGCTACCTTTGAAAACAAATACTTATCCACAGCGATTTCCACACCTGTGGATAAGTATTGGCCGGTGCTAGGGCGAAACTCGATGTTCTTGACACTTAAAAATAGCGACCGCTATAATGACTGGCTGTAACAGGGAGAGACATAAATGAAGAGAACCTATCAACCAAGCAACAGAAAACGGAAAAGAAAGCACGGCTTTCGAAACCGCATGAGCACCAAGGCGGGTCGGAGAATACTGTCGAACCGACGCCGTAAACAACGGGCGAAACTGACCGCCTAGCAGCTGATGCACAAGGACCTTCGCTTAAGGTCGCCGAAAATGTTCAAGCAAGTCTATGCCCAAGGGAAGTCTGTGCACGCGCAGGACCTGGTGCTGCACTTTCTATATAGCAGCACGGACGAGCAAACCAGGGCGGGCTTCTCTGTTAGCAAGAGAGTGGGGAACGCGGTGACGCGGAACAAGCTCAAACGACGTCTCCGGGCCACTGTGGCGGAGAGCGAGGGCGCTTTGCGGCCCGGGTTCCTGCTGGTGTTCGTTGCGCGGCCCAGGGCGGCAATGGCTTCGTTTGCGAGCCTGAGCGAGTCGGGACGAGACTTGCTGCGCCGCGCCCATGTCCTCGATACCGGCAGCTAATGAAGTTTATTGTGACGGGGATCATACGGGGCTATCAGCGGATTGTTTCGCCCTGGCTGCCTTCGTCTTGCCGGTTTTACCCGTCGTGCTCGGAGTATTGTGCGCAGGCGGTTTCTAAGCATGGAGCGACCAAGGGTCTGTGGCTCGGCTTTCGCCGGGTGATACGTTGTCATCCATTCAATCCGGGTGGATATGACCCAGTTAAGTAAGGAGTAGATAGTGACCGCGATTTTACAGCCCATCATCGATATTTTGAAGGCGACGCTCGAGTTCTTCGCCCAGCTCACAGGGGACTATGGGGTGGCGATCATCTTGTTGACGATCACGGTCCGAATATTGCTGCTGCCTCTGACGATCAAGCAGACAAAGTCGATGCAAGAGATGAAGCGGATCCAGCCTAAGCTCAAAGAGCTGCAGGCTAAATATAAAGACAACAAAGAGAAGCTCCAAGAAGAGATCATGAAGTTCTATAAAGAGCACAAGATCAACCCGCTGTCCGGATGCTTGCCCTTACTGCTTCAGCTTCCGATCATGTTCGCTCTCTTTAGGGTGCTGCTAGAGCTCGAAAAGCACAATTTTTGGCTGGTCATGGACAACATAAGCGTGTCGGCCAAGGAAGCGGTGGACATGGTGAGCGCAGGGAAGCTGGGTGCTGTTGACGCGGCCCCATATATATTTCTAGCCTTGATCATGATCGGAACGACCTATTGGCAATCGAAGATGATGAGCGCAGACGCTCAGCAGGACCGGATGATGTTGTTTATGAGCCTGTTCATGGCTTATCTCGGGTGGACGCTCCCGGCCGGCGTGGTGTTGTACTTGGTCGTGACCAACATATGGACTATCGGGCAGCAGTACGTGACGCTTCGCGGCACGACTGTGGCGGCGGAAGGAAGCTAAATGGGTAGCTCAGTACAGGCCGAGGGCGATAGCGCGCAAGAAGCGATCGATGCGGCCCTGGAAGAACTAGGGGTCGGACCGGAAGAAGTAGATATTGAGATCGTCGAAGAAGCAAACAAGGGCTTGCTAGGTCTGCGCCGGGGCCGGGCCAAAGTGATCGTCACCGTCAAGGACCACGCGTATATTGCTCAGACGATCATTGAAGAGATCGCAGATCTGCTCGATGTCGATTGCGATGTCGAGATATATGTTGAGGACGATGAAACATGGGTGGCCGTAAGCGGCGAGTCACTTTCTTGGTTGATAGGCCATCACGGCCGGACGCTCGACGCGCTCCAGGTCGTAGTCGGGGCGATCGTCAATAAACGCATGAAGGCGTCGGTTCGCGTTATCCTTGATGTGGAAGGATACCGGGCACGACGAAAACGAGAGGTCAAAGAGATCGCAGAACGGACGATCGGGAAAGTTTTAGCTCAGCATGAGGCGATCGCGCTTCGTCCCATGAGCGCAATGGAACGCAAGACCGTGCACACGACTGCCGGCCAATATGACGGGATCTCAACGATCTCCGAAGGCTCGGAGCCCGACCGCTATGTAGTAATAGAACCGGCAGATACGGACTAGCACCGCCCGCCTTCCTCGGGGGCCCTCGCCTATGATGGCCAGTAACGATACAATCGCTGCGATATCGACCCCGGTCGGGATGGGCGGCATAGGCATCATCCGGATCAGCGGGCCGCAGGCGCTCGCGGTCGGCGCCAAACTGATCGGCAGCGACGCACAAGCTTTTTCCCGACGCCCCACCCACACGCTCTTTCGCGCCCACGTCTGTGATCCGCTGGACGGTCGGCTGGTCGATGAATGCCTTGTTTCGGTGATGCGCGCTCCACGATCCTATACACGCGAGGACGTCGTCGAGGTCAACGCGCATTCCGGGGCGCCGTCAATGCGAAGAATCTTAGAGATCGCTCTGGGTTTTGGCGCCAGATTGGCTGAACCGGGCGAGTTTACCAAAAGAGCCTTTTTATCGGGACGGCTCGACCTTTCTCAGGCGGAGGCGATCGCCTCATTGATACGCGCCCGGAGCGCAGCTGCCGCCCGCGCCGCGGCCTACCAGGCAGAGGGCCACCTCTCTAAGCGGATCGCCGGGGTCAAGGACGAACTGCTCGAGACGACAGCCTACCTGGAGGCAGCGGTTGATTTTTCCGAAGAGGACATCGAAGCGCTCGACCGGCCAGGGGTGCGGACGAGGCTCGATCGCCACGACGACGAGCTGCAAGGGCTCATTGAAGAAGCAGAGCGCGGCCAAGTCTATGATCAGGGGCTTAGGACGGCCCTGGTCGGCCGGCCCAATGTCGGAAAGTCGAGCCTTTTGAACGCGCTTTCACGCGAAGAGCGGGCGATAGACAGCGCCCAACCAGGAACAACACGAGATATTGTTGAATCAACCGTGCTCTTGGGGGAAGTGCCTCTCTTGCTGCGCGACACCGCGGGCTGGCGGGACCCCAGCGATGATATTGAAGCGGAAGGGATCGCTCGTAGCCAAGCAGCTCTCGACAGCGCTGACCTGGTTGTGTTGGTGTTGGCCGGCAACGAGCCCCTCTCGGGTGAAGATGAGGCGTTGATCGACGCCCTGGCTGGGAACGAGAAGACGATCGTTGTTATTAACAAGACCGACCTCCCCTCCCGGCTTGATCTCGAGGGTCTCCCCCCTCAGCTTCAGGGCCTCCCGCGGGTCGAGCTCTCTGCTACAACGGGAACGGGCCTAAAAGAACTGGAGTCCGCGGTTCTGCGGTTAGTCGGCCTGGGGCCCGAGCCGGAAGCGAATGAAATGATAATCGCAGATGCCCGTCAACGAGAAGAACTGCGCGGGGCCCAAACAGCATTGTTGGACGCACGGGGGGCATTGGATGCGGGGTTTGGTGAAGAGATAATGGCGCCGCTATTGAAGGACGCTGTAGGGAAACTGGCTCGCTTTGTTGGCGAAGATGTCGATGAGGCGGTCTTGGATCGTATCTTCGCCCGATTTTGCATTGGCAAGTGACTCTGGCCAAATATTCCCGTTTCGGGATAATCTGTCATTGAGATGAAAAGCATATTTCAGCAATCATTTGAGACGGTAGTAATCGGCGGCGGTTTCGCCGGGTCTGCGGCGGCTTGGGTGGCGGCCAGGGAAGGAAAAACCCTCCTTTTGAGCAGCTCTCTCGACGCCCTGGCCTTTTCAGCCTGGGGACCGCGGGTGGTGTCTCGCCAATCACTCGAAAAAACCAAGGCCGGCCGGAGCTTTTATGAGCGCGTGCTGCACCCTTCCTTCTTGGGGGAGATATCGCTGCCGGAGGGCCAGCTGGCGCTGTTTGACACCGTTGCTCTGCGACGGCAATGGCAGGCGGAGCTGGAAGGGCTCGAGGGCCTAGCCCTCTATCAAGACACTGCCGAGAGCATAGAGCGCTCGACCGATCTTTGGCAGATCAAGACCAGATGGGGCTCTACTTTCTTGTCGAAGCGGGTTATTTTAGCGCTCGGAACCTTTCTGGGCGCGCGCTATCGAGTTGGGGGCGTCAGTAAGCTGGGGGGTAGGCCCGGAGAAACGGGGGCGGAGCACTTGCAGGAGTCCCTCGAGGCCCTTGGGGTCACCTTCGCGCCGGCACGGCGGGCGGCTGCCCCGACACTGATGGCTGAGTCGGTCGACACTGAACGTCTTGTCCCGCTCTCTCCACCTGATGGACCCGTTCGGGCCTACGAATCATCATGGGCCGACGGAGAGCGGGTCTTTTTGGCCCCGATGACCCGAGCCGCTCTGGAGCTCTATCCTCTGGGGGCGAAAACGACAACACGGGCTATCGATGAGAGCAACTTGCGGGAGGCTCGCGGTCTCAGCCAGGCCCAGGTCGTCACGCCAGGGTTTGAGGTCGAGTACCTAAAAGTATCAAGCGCCCCGAAGGACCTGGGTTTCGCCGGGGCAATCGACGGGACCAACGATTATGTTTCTGCCATTTCTAGCGGTTTCGTGGCGGGCGCGGGGCAAGAAAGAGTTTCACGTGAAACATAAACGAACGGTTGATTACGATGTAATCGTTATCGGGGCTGGGCATGCCGGCTGTGAAGCCGCTTTGGCGGCGGCGAGAATGGGTCGCTCGGTGCTCGTGCTGGCGCTAAGTGTGGACAAAATAGCTCACATGCCTTGCAACCCGGCTATCGGCGGGATAGGCAAGGGCCAATTGGTGCGGGAGATCGATGCTCTTGGCGGGCAGATGGGGCGGACGATCGATCGGGCCATGGTGCAGATCAAGGTTCTCAACAGCAGCAAGGGGCCCGCAGTACAAGCACTTAGGGCTCAAGCAGACAAGCGTCTGTACAGCTATCTTATGAAGAAGGAGCTTCTCAGACAGAGAGGTCTTTCGCTGGTTCAAGCGGAGGCGCACGCGGTCACCAGAGTCGGAGAACGCGAGATCGAGGTGGGCACAGTCTCGGGAGACGTGTTTGTAGCCGCGTCAGTCATCGTGACCGCCGGCACGTTCTTGCGGGGCGTAACGACGATCGGCGAAATAAAAACGCCGGGAGGGAGAGCCGGAGAGGCAGCCTCCGAGGGGTTGTCGGATGCCCTGCGCTCCCTAGGAGTTGAATTGGGGCGATTCCAGTCGGCCACACCGCCGCGGATAGCCGGTCATACCTGCCGCGTGGAGCGGATGCGGGTTCAGCCTGGTGACGACGGACCCCTGGCTTTTTCTTTCACGACCAAGGCGGTTGCTAAGCGCAGACAACGTAGCTGTTGGCTGA
>DAOUYN010000062.1 GCA_030666075.1 Actinomycetes bacterium
GAAGAGATACTCAAGAGACGCCGTCCGGAGCAGGCCGTACTCCACTGTTTCTCCGGCGGGCCCCACGAGGCTGAGACTTTTTTGAACCTGGGCTGTTACCTTTCCTTTTCAGGCATAGTCACGTTCGCTAATGCCGCTTCCGTTCGCGCGGCCGCCGCCATCGTCCCCTGGGACCGCCTCCTCGTCGAGACCGACTCTCCGTATCTCACCCCAGCGCCCCACCGGGGCGCTCAGAACGAACCGGCATATGTAGCTTTGGTTGCGGCGAAGGTTGCCGAGGTCAAAGAGGCGATTGTCGAGAAAGCGGTCAAGGCCGCCACCGACAACGCCGATAGATTATTCCGGATTTAAGTTACGGCCAAATTTGCTTAGGGTAGCTAACTGTAGTAATGTGGCCGAGCTTGCGTCAAAACCAGGCACACGGGAAGGGAGTGGTTACGTGAAGGTACATTTATCGGGTTTTCGTATGTCATTACCGCAGCTAAAAGTAGCATTCACCGCACTCGCAATTATAACGATCTTGGCATTTTCAGCCTATATCCTCTCGCACAAAGAAGTCACCTTAAGTATCGATGGGAAGACCACGAGTTTTATTACTCGTGCGTCGGATGTCGGCACTGTGCTGGCCAATGCCGACATCAAGGTCTCGCGCCACGATGCGGTAGAGCCGGGTCTCGATGCCCAGGTCTACTCCGGGATGGACGTGTCCATCGAGCGGGCCGTACCGATAGTCCTCGATGTCAATGGGTTGAAGAAGCGCCTCTGGACGACTGCTGAGACAGCTGGAGAGGTCGTTGAAGGTGACTTAGGAATGAGTCTTCATGCCGACATCACGCTGGACCCCGCCGCCGATACAAAGGTCGGCAAGGGAGACACCGTGACGTTACGGCTTTTAAACCGGCGGGTGGAGCGGGTCGAGGCTGAGATGCCTTTCGCCACTGAGCGCCGGGATGATAACCGGTTAACGAAGGGCCGCACCCGGATCGCCGCTAGAGGGCATGCCGGCGTCAAGGAAACGGTCATTGAGCACGTTTGGGCCGGAGAGACTGAGCTCGAGACGATCGTTCGCGGCGAGAGCGTCATTAGCGAGCCCGTCACTCAGGTAGTTTCCATCGGCACTCAGGTACCTCGGGTCGCAGTCGCGCCGAGTGTCGGCAATGTCTCGCGGGGGGGTCGCAGCCTGACTATGGTGGCCACGGCGTATGCGTCGGGCACTGATGGAGTCGGTTGGCGCACCGCTACCGGAACCGGTGTCTATAAAGGTATCGTCGCGGTCGATCCGCGGGTCATCCCGCTCGGCACCAGACTGTATATTGATGGTTACGGTTCGGCCATCGCCGCCGATACGGGCGGCGCCATCAAGGGCAACCGGATAGACCTCGGGTTCGGCTCGGGCGGCGAAGCCATCCAGTTTGGCCGCCGGACCGTTACAGTCCACATCCCCTAACCATTCGCTCTTATGAGATTAGTCAATCCTAGCCGGACAGCTGCCGTGTTGCAGCAGTCCGGCTGGCGTTTTTCTCGGGAGCTCGGCCAGAATTTCCTGATCGACCCGAACACGCTCGATAAGATAGTGGCCGCTGCCGCCTTAGAACCGGATGACGTAGTCCTGGAGATCGGGGCCGGGATCGGGACGCTCACGGTTGAGCTGGCGCCCATCGTGGCCCGCGTGGTCACGGTCGAGATCGACCGCCGCCTCGAGCCGGTCCTCGCCGAGACTCTCGCCCCGCATGCCAATGTCACCCTGATCATGAAAGACGCTATGGCCCTGGCGGCCGAAGACCTCGGTGACGCGCGGCCCAACAAGATCGTGGCTAATCTCCCGTACGGGGTCGCTGCTCCCGTGATCTTGAGAGTTTTCGCCCGCCTTCCCGAGGTAAAGAGCATGGTGGTCATGGTTCAGCGAGAGATAGCGGACCGGCTCGTAGGGCGCCCCGGGACCAAGGATTACAGCGCGTTTACAGTCAAGGCGGCCTACTATTGTCGGGCCCAGCGGGTGATGTCGGTCTCGCGTAACGTCTTCACGCCGGCCCCGAATGTCGATTCGGCCGTTATCAGGCTGACCAGACATGAAGAACCGCCGGTGCCGGTAGATCGCGAGCGCCTTTTCGCCCTGATCACCGCCGGCTTTTCCCAGCGTCGCAAGCGTCTGACCAATGCCGTCAGTGCCGAGATGGCTGCCGGGAGCAAACCGGTGGTGGATGAGGCATTGCGCCGTATCGGACTCTCCGAGAACATTCGGGCCGAAGCCCTGACCTTAGATGATTTTGGGCGATTGGCCCGGGAATTGGGAAAAAACTGGCAGCCGCAGCCGCAAAAGGGGTAAGTTTCTCATGGGCATTGACACGCATGTTCGTTTTGCATAGTATTGCTTGGTCTGTTTTTTTAATATAGGGAAGTGTATGAAAACTTATTCAGTTAAACCATCGGAAATCAAGCGAGACTGGTTCGTCGTCGACGCCGAGGACAAGATCTTGGGTCGTCTGGCTACAGAAATAGCGACGATCCTGCGGGGCAAGCACAAGCCGCAGTTTACTCCGCACATGGATACCGGCGATTTTGTCATCGTCATCAATGCGGAGAAGATCAGAGTCACCGGCAAGAAGCTCGAAAAGAAGATTTACTATCGCCATTCAGGCTATCTCGGCGGTCTAAAAGAGGAAAGTCTAGAAAAAGTCCTGAAGGAGAAGCCGGAACAAGCGGTCATGCGGGCGGTAAAGGGCATGCTGCCGAGTAATAAACTCGGGCGCGTAATGCTCAAGAAACTGAAGGTATATGCCGGCGAAGAGCACCCGCATGCAGCGCAGGACCCAAAACAATTGGACATAGGAGCTTAAGTGGCAGAAGTAGAAAAGAAAAAAAAGGCCACGAAGGCTAAGAAAGCTAAGGGTCCGGTGTACTACTTGGGAACGGGGCGGCGCAAAGAAGCGGTTGCCCGGGTCCGCCTGACGCCTGGCACAGGTAAGTTCATCATCAACGGCAAACATGACCTGACTTCATACTTCGGTCGCGAGACCTTGAGCCGTCTGATACGGCAGCCCCAGATCGCAGTCGGTTTTGAAGAGAAGTTTGACGTTATAGCGAATATCACCGGCGGCGGCAAGAGCGGCCAAGCCGGGGCTCTGCGCCACGGCATCGCCCGCGCTCTTCTTGAGGCCGATGAGGAGCTGCGCGCGGATCTCAAGCGTCACGGTTTCCTCACCCGCGATCCGCGGATGGTGGAGCGCAAAAAGTACGGGCTCAAGAAAGCTCGTAAGCGTCCGCAGTTCTCAAAACGGTAGAGACCTCTTTGTGCCGGATGCGGCTGAGTCAACTCCTGTTCTCTTATTCGACCTAACCAAGATCGAAGACAATGCGCGCGCTCTGAGAGCGGCTGTGCCGACCCATATCGCCTGCTTTGGCGTGACCAAGGGTTGCGGCGGGCTTCCGAAAGTAGCGGCGGCGATGCTGGCCGGCGGTGTGGATGGGCTGGCCGACTCGAGACTGTCACATTTGCGCGCTCTGCGCGCTGCTTTCCCCCAGACACCTTTGATGGCTCTCAGGCAACCGACCCGGGCTGAGACGATAGGGATGGTCGCGTTAGACGCGTTGATCATGGTCACTGATCTGGAGGCGGCTCAAGCTCTAAGCTCGGCCGCCGTCGCGGCCCGAACGGAGCAGGAGATTGTCTTGATGGTCGAAGTCGGTGAAGAGCGTGAGGGCATTATGCCTCTTCACTTGCTCGATCGCGCGAAGGAGATCGGGGCGCTGCCGGGGCTCGGCGTGGCCGGACTGGCGATCAACACCGGGTGCCGCGGCGGCATCCCTCCAAGCCATGAGATGATGACTACCGTCGATAAGCTTGTCGAGCTCCTGGAAGGCAACGGTTTTCACTTGCGGGTCGTGTCCGCGGGCAACAGCAGTTGCTGGCGATTGATGGAGGCGGGGCTGTTGGCCAAGACCGCGAACCACATCAGGGTCGGCGAGGCCCTCTTGTTGGGGCATGAGACGAGCGAAAATGAGCGGCTCGCCGGGTTCCATACCGACGCGGTCAGGGTCAGGGCGGAGATCCTCGAGGCAGCCAATAAGCTTGATGCGCAAAAAACCAGCGTGGTGCTGGCTATCGGTTGTCAAGACATCGGCGCCGGGCACTTGGTCCCGGTGGAGACTGGGTTGAAAGTCCGCAGAGTGACCAGTGACCATACCGTCGTCGAGGCGCCCGGTGATTATCAAGGTCGGGGCGGGGACGTCATCGAGTTCTCTCCGTCATACTTGGCTATGCAGGCGCTGGCTGCTTCACCGTATGTCACAAAAGCCTTCATTGGCTATAATGGTAAGCAACAGTGAATGAGTGAGGATTTTGGGAAAAATATCTAGCAGGTTGGAGGTTGCGTGCCCAAGTATTTTGGTACCGATGGTGTTCGGGGAATAGCGAATAAGGAACTGACTCCGGAGCTGGCTTTTAAGTTGGGCCGGGCCGGCGCCGATTATTTATGCACCGGGCGTTCTCAGATTATCTTCGGTCGCGATACCCGGCTTTCCGGGCCGATGCTCCAAGGGGCGCTGACAGCGGGCATCTGCTCCGCCGGCCACGATGTCCTCGATATCGGCGTCGTCCCCACACCGGTCGTTGCTTGGCTGGTGAGGCGGCTTGGGGCCGCCGGCGGGGTTGTTCTCTCGGCCTCGCACAATCCGGCCGAGTATAACGGTATAAAATTCTTTGACAGCCAAGGCGTCAAGCTTTCGGAAGATCAGGAAGATGAAGTCGAGCGCCTGCTCGAGACTGACCGCGATGACCGTCCGACCGGGGCTGATATCGGCGTAGTTGTCAGAGATGATTCCGGCCTGCGACTCTATGAGGAGCACGTTCGCAATGGTTCGGCGACCGGCATGTCCTTGAAGGTGGCCGTCGATTGCGCCAATGGCGCCGCCCACGATATTGCCCCGAAGGTTTTGCGGGATCTCGGTCTTGATGTGACGGCGGTCAATATCGAACCGGACGGTTCGAATATCAATCTCGAATGCGGTTCCACCCATACCGAGGGGCTGGAGGCGCTTGTCCGCAGTGACGGTTATGATATCGGCATCGCCTTCGATGGTGACGCCGACCGGGTCCTGATAATAGATGAGACCGGCAGGCAGATAGACGGCGACCATATCATGGCGCTGTGCGCGGCCCATCACCGCGACCGCGGCGACCTTGAGCCCCGCGGTGTCTGCGTGACCGTTATGACCAATATCGGGTTTGATGTGGCCATGCGCGGACTCGATATCGAAGTCACCAAGACCCAAGTCGGCGATAGGCATGTCCTCCAGGAGATGCTCGATCGCGGCCTGAAAATCGGGGGTGAGCAGTCCGGGCATATCATCTTCCTTGATCGCAATACGACCGGGGACGGGCTGATCACCGCGACCGAAGTCTTGCGGGTAATGCATGAGACAGGCAAGAAGATATCTGAACTAGCCGGGGTGATGACCGCCTTCCCGCAGGTCCTTAAGAACTTGCGGGCCGAAGGGGTCAAACACCTGGCAGAATCGCCTTCGGTCCTCGACGTCATCGCCACCGGACAAAGAGAGCTCGGGGACCGCGGCCGGGTCTTGGTCCGGCCTTCGGGCACCGAGCCGCTCATCCGGGTGATGGTCGAGTCCGACTCCCAGGAGAAGGCCGACCGCATAGCCGGGGACATCTGCGCGGCTATCGAGGCGCAGATATGACTTTGATAGGCAAATAGAGGAAGCGGAATATGTGTGGCATCGTTGGATATATTGGTAAGCAAGCTAGCGCTCCTATTCTCGTCCAGGGACTGAAGCGCCTCGAGTACCGGGGCTATGATTCAGCGGGGATCGTCGTTTTGGACAACGGTGATTTTTCGCGCGTACGGCGTCAGGGCAATCTGGCCAACCTCCACGAGGCGATCGACTTTTCGGCGCTGCCGGCGACGATGGGTATCGGGCACACTCGTTGGGCGACGCATGGAGCCCCATCGGAGGCCAATGCTCACCCGCATTTCGATTGCGCCGAGAAGATCGCCATCGTTCACAACGGCATCATCGAGAACTACGCCACGCTGAAGCAGTTTCTGGAGGGCAAGGGGCACACCTTCAAGAGCGATACGGACACGGAGGTGCTGGCGCACCTGATT
>DAOUYN010000153.1 GCA_030666075.1 Actinomycetes bacterium
GAAGCCAGGGCCTCGACTGTGCCTTTAAGAGTGTGGCTCAGTGCCTCCCAGCTCTCATGGAGCTTATCTTCGGCCAACTTGCGGTCGTGGATATCGCGGGAGAGCCTGATAAACCCTACGACTCGCCCGACCCCGTCGAGCTGGGGAGTGAGGATGCTCTCGAACCACCTGATCCCAAGGACTGTCTGACTCTCGTACTCGAACGTCTGGGTCAGCCCATTGCGGGCTTGGCGCATGGCTTCGATGACCCGATCGTGGTAGGGGCGCTCCACCAGTTCTGTGCAGGGGCGTCCTGCGATCTCACTTTCCAGTCTTATGCCGTGTGCCCGCAGCCCAGCCGGACTCATGTATTGGAATCTGCCGTCTAAGTCGATCTTACAGATACACTCGGAGGACGCCTCAACGAGTAATCGGAAGCGCTCCTCGCTTTGCCGGAGTTCCTCGCCGGCCCGCTTTCTGTCGGAGATGTCCTTGATCGCCGCCACTCGGCAGGTTATTCCGTTGTGGTTGATCTCTTTGGCGCAGATCTCCGCCGGAATCTCGCTGCCGTCTTGCCGGCGACAGATTACTTCATAAGGGACTTCTGAGCCGCTGGATATTTTAGCTTTGGCGATCTCTGCCGATTCCGGCGTCAACAGCTTGAATCCTGACATCCCGATCAGCTCTTCGCGCGAATACCCAAAGAGCTCGGAAAAGGCTGGATTGGCGTCTATGATGACGCCGTTGTCGTGGACCATGAAGCCCTCAAAGGCAGCGTCGAAAATGGACAACAGATAATCTTGTTGGGTCAATATGGTAGATAGTTTTGTTCGAGATCGCACTGAATCCAAATCTGTAGCCACTTTTACCAGCTTTCATGGTCTGAGCCGAAACGCGAACGCTTACTTAGGTCTTTATCGGCAAACCAAAAAACATTCTTAAGAATAACGGCTCTCGCTTCTAAAGATATGCAGCTCAAACACCGAAAGGATAGGCGATATTAATAAAGGGGGGCTCCATTAGAGCCGTTGATTCTCCGGGTTTTCTCTAATAAAAAAATTCTCACCATCGGGTTTTTTTGCATCACGCTAGCCCTAGCAATTTCGATCTATTTGGGGCTGCATGTCAGCGAATTAGCCAGGTCCGAGATGGTCAAATCTTTCGCTTTGGTGCGGGCCAATGAAGTACAGGGAGTCGTCAGTCACCATTTCGACCCTGATCATCTCGGGAAACCGATAGTCGGAGACGACTATGCGAAGTTGAAGCATCACTTAGAGGAGGACGCGTCCGATAGTGATTTGGCTGAGCTTCGTATCTGGGATGCGGATGGGACGACGATCATGTTTTCGACCGACCCGACCGAGATCGGGCATCGAGCGGCAGTGACCCCCGAGCGGCGCCACACGATGCACGGCAATGAACCGCACCTCTCATTTGTAGATGTCGACTCCAAAGACTCCCGCAGCCGCTTTAACCGCCTACTTGAGGTTCATTTGCCACTGTCTGTGGACGGGGAGCGCGTCGGGATATATGAGCTTTATCTGCGAACCGACAGGATCGAGACCCCGTTTCGGAGGCTGACGGCGATAATGATCGTCGTGACCACAGCAATTGTGGGGTCCATGCTCTTTATTGGTGTGGCGGCGCTCAGCCTGGCCAGGCGCAACGAGGAGCTAACGGCGCTCAGCGCCAAATTAGGCCGGGAAGCCGACACGGACGGCGTCACCGGTCTCTTCAACCATCGCCACTTCCATGCTTGGCTCGACGGGCAACTCGAGAGGGGGCGACGTTATGGCGAGGAGTTGAGCCTGCTGATGCTTGATATCGATCGATTCAAAGATGTCAATGACAGTCATGGTCACAAACTCGGAGATATGGCTCTAATAGAGCTGGCGGCAGCGATAAGGCGGGTCTTCCGGTCTATTGACTACGCGGCCCGCTACGGTGGTGACGAGTTTGTCGTGGCGCTGCCGGCAACCGGCGCCGAGGCAGCCATTGCCGCCGCTGAACGGTTACGGCAAGAGGTCGCGACTATCGAACTGCAAGATATGGTGAGCGGCGAGCACATAGGTATGACCATCAGTTGCGGCGTAGCGGACTTCCCGGCTGGCGCCGATGATCGAGACGGGTTAATAGGAAAAGCCGATGCCGCTCTTCTGGACGCGAAACGTCGCGGTCGTGATCAGGTGATATATCACAAGCCAAGCAGAACGGCCTGAGAGCGTGTGTTAACATTCGCTTCTGATGAAAGTCACTTCGGGGGACAATAAGCGAGACGAAGACCTCCTGGAATCGTCGCGTCCGCTCCTTTTTCCCATTCTGCTCGTCACCTTCGTCGGCACGTTAGGTTTTAGCATTGTGCTTCCCCTGCTCGTCATTCTGGTGACGGAGTTCGGGGGAAACGCGATTATTTATGGGATCATCGGTGCTACATACTCCGCATTTCAGTTGGTAGGCGCGCCGATATTGGGCCGATGGTCGGATAGATACGGGCGCAAGAAGATCCTGCTCGTTAGCCACTCAGGGACGCTCATAGCCTGGGCGATATTCCTCGGGGCGCTGTTTTTACCGACGACCACGTACTTTGAGAGTGATTCTGCTCTCTTAGGTAAGTTTGCCTTGACCGCGCCGCTGCTCGTCATTTTCGCCGCGCGGGCGCTCGATGGTTTCACTGGCGGAAACGTCTCCGTGGCCAATGCTTATTTGGCTGACATTACGACAGAGAAAGAGCGCAGCAAGAATTTCGGGCGGCTGGGCGTGGCTCAGAACCTCGGTTTCACTATCGGGCCGGCGTTGGCGGGAGTGTTGGGAGCCACGGTTTTGGGTGCTACATTACCTGTGCTGGCAGCCCTAGTCATATCCGCTCTGACATTGCTTATCATCATCTTTCGCGTCAAGGAATCCAGGGTATCGAGTGAGGGCCGGGGCGCCCGGAACGCTCCGGCGTTTCCTGTGGGCGCCGCCAAGAAGATGACCCTAAAAGAGATCCTTAGGATCGAGAATATCCCTTATCTGTTAGTCGTATACTTTGCGATGTTCCTCGGGTTCAATATCTTTTATACCGCCTTTCCGATTCATGCGATTCAGACGCTCAAGTGGTCCATCGTGCAGATGGGGATATTCTTCGCATTCCTGAGCTCGATCGGCGTACTCGTTCAGGGACCGATCTTGGCTCGCGTCTCCAAGAGATACTCGGATGCGACCCTGTGTATTTTTGGAAATGCCGTCCTCGGGACCGGTTTCGCGCTCTTGCTCTCGGCTAATATCCTCCTGCTATATGTTGCGGTCGTTTTCTTTTCTGTCGGCACCGGTCTGATGTGGCCGTCATTCTTGTCTATTCTCTCGAAGCAGGCAGGGGAGGAGCATCAAGGCGCTGTGCAGGGCTTCGCGAGCAGTTCTGGTAGCTTGGCCAGCATCGTCGGGTTGATACTAGGCGGTTTCTTGTATGTGTTTTTGGGGCCGAAGACATTCCTTGTCTCGGCAGCT
>DAOUYN010000068.1 GCA_030666075.1 Actinomycetes bacterium
GTGACCAATTTCGATTTTGTCGGGCGCCGGGCTATTTGGTTCAGCTTCTCGGCCGTCGTCATCGTCGTGGGCCTGATTGCCATCTTCATGCAGGGACTCAGTTTCGGCATCGAATTCCAAGGCGGCGCCCTCTTTGAGGTCAAGTTCGCCAAGAGCGTCACGACCGGGGAAGTCAGAGAGGCTATCGAGCCGCTAGGCCTTGGGGACGCGGTCATCCAACATGGTGGAACCAAAAAAACCATTTTTATCCGCACCGAGGAACTGACTCCAAAGCGCGAGCAAGAGGTCAAAACAGCCCTGGGGGAAGTGGGGGCCAAGGACTTCATCATCCAAGAGGTCGGCGCCAGCTGGGGCAAACGGCTGACGCAAGGGACGATCATCGCTCTGATCGTGGCAATTGCCATCGTCTTGGTCTTCGTGGCCTTCAGGTTTGAATTCAAGATGGGTGAAGCGGCCGTAGTCGCGCTCGGCCACGATGTTCTGATCGCAATCGGTATTTATGCTTTGGTCGGCCGCCCGGTGACGACCGCCACGGTCGCAGCCTTCCTGACTATCATGGGTTATTCCATCTATGACACCATTGTCATCTTCGATCGCGTCCGGGAGAATTCCACCTCGTTTAAGTCGAAGAAGACCTATTCGGCCATGGTGAACGAGTCGGTCAACCAATCGTTGCGGCGTTCCATCAGCACATCGCTGACGTCGATTATCCCGGTGGTCACCATCCTGATCATCGGCGGCGAGACCCTGAAAGACTTCGCTTTCGCTCTGCTGATCGGCTTAGTGGCCGGGACATACAGCTCGATCTTTATTGCCAGCCCATTCCTGGCCATGCTGAAAGAGCGCGAGCCTAAATTCGTGGCGCTCCGCCGCAAGCTCGAATCCCAGTAAGACCCCTCTCTCACGCCCGTCACGGGCTGAAGTCACGTCCATCCCGGACCTAAACTCATGTCCGTCATCACGTCCGTTCCGGACTAAACTCACGTCCGTCGGCTCCGGCTCGCGAACCTGGCCTCCACCCACCTTCCGTGGGGCGAAATCCGAACTCGCCGCAAATTGCGCGGCTCAAACAGCGGATTTGCCGCCGCCACTACAGTTGGATTCCAGCACAGGTCGCTCGCGAGTCGCCTCCTTGCCGTGAATTCAGCCCGTATCGTATCGGTTGGCCGTGGTTGGATTTAGACGTTGAACTTGAACGTGATGACGTCGCCGTCTTTGACGATGTAGTCTTTTCCTTCGAGACGGAGCTTGCCGACATCTTTTGCGGCCGAGAACGAGCCGGCTTTGACCAACTCATCGAACGGGGTCACTTCGGCTTTGATGAAGCCGCGGGCGAAGTCGGTGTGGATAGCGCCGGCCGCTTGAACGGCGGTGTCGCCTTGTCTGATCGTCCACGCCCGACACTCCTCGGGACCGGCGGTCAGAAAGCTTTGCAGGCCCAAGGTGTGATACGCGGCCCGGATCAATTGGTCGAGACCTGATTCTTGTGTTCCCAGCTCTTCCCTGAAGATCTCGGCATCCTCATCGTCCAGCTCGCTGAGCTCCGCTTCGATCTTGGCGCTGACTATGAGCACATCGCCGCCGTTCTCCTTGGCGTAATCGAGAACCGGTTTCGCCGACTGGAAGTCGCCGGAGCGGAACTCGTCTTCGTCGATGTTGGCCACGAATATCAGAGGTTTTGATGTGAGCAGATGAAGATCGGCGAATTCTTGAGCTTCCGGTACTGAGCTGGCCAAGCGGCCCTCTGAGAGGTGACCCATCAAGATCTTGAGCGCCTCAAGGAGGCGCCGGCTCTCCTTATCTCCGGATTTGGCCGTCTTACCAAGTTTCTGTTCGCGTTTCTCGCAGCCGGATAGATCGGCCAGGGCCAACTCGGTAGTGATCGTTTCGATATCGTCGAGTGGTCCTTTCTGGTGGGCGGCCCGCGGTACGCCCGCGTCGAAGCACCGTATGACTTGGGCTATCGCATCGACTGTCCGGATGTGTCCGAGGAACTGGTTGCCTAAACCCTCGCCCTGGCTGGCGCCTTTGATGAGTCCGGCGATGTCGACAAAGCGCATCGTGGTCCGGACGACTTTCTTGGGGTTAAATACTTCCGCCAGCGCGTCGAGCCTGGGGTCAGGGACAGTGACGACACCGATGTTCGGCTCGATCGTCGTGAATGGATAATCCGCGGCCGGTGCTCCGGCCTTGGTTAATGCGTTGAATAAGGTCGATTTACCGGCGTTCGGTAAGCCTACTAGTCCGATTTCCATCTGCGAAGTTTACCACTTACGATACCGTCTTGCCTGTCGAGCGGGACTCTTTTATCATGTATATAAGCACTTCGAAGATTAATAGAGGTCTCAATGCAGTGGCGTTTGCTCTTATTGTTAGCATTAATGGTGTTGGTCGCCGTCTTTTCGATAGCCAACGCTGACGCAGTCGAGTTCAAATACATCTTTGGCAAAGGCGATATCTCCCTGGCGCTTGTCATCATCATCTCAGCCCTTATCGGGGCCGCCGCCGCGGTTGCATCCAACCTGAGCTCTCAGGTCAGACTCCGCAATGCGTTGCACGAGAAAGACCACCAATTGCGCGAGATGAACCGCGACAATAGCGAACTCTCCGATGAACTCGAAGTCCGTCGGGCCAAACGGCGACAGAAGAACCGGCGGAATCAAGGATAGCTGTGCCCAAAGACTGGCGCTTGGCCGAAGTCGACATTAAAGCCGCCAAGCGGATCGGGAAATCCCTCGAACTCTCTTCCGCTGTTTCAAAAATACTCGTCGCTCGCGGGCTGACGACGCTCAAATCCGCCCGGGCGTGGCTCGACCCGAGCCTTGACGACCTTGAGTCTCCCAAGCACATGAAAGGCATGACGGCTGCGGTTGCCCGGTTGTCCCGGGCCGCCCGGGAGCGAGAGAAGCTGGCCGTCCACGGCGACTTTGACGTCGATGGGATCACGGCCACAGCGGTCTTGATGAACATGTTGGAGGCGATGGGTGCGGATGCCGTTTCGGTCATCCCCCATCGCCAAAATGACGGGTACGGCTTGAACGAACAGACCGTTCGCCGCTTGGCGGATGACGGCATCAAGCTGCTGGTCACTGTCGATTGCGGTATCAGCAGCATTGCCGAGACGGCGCTCGCCAAGGAGCTGGGGCTCGAAGTGATGATCATCGACCATCATGAGCCGCCAAAAGAATTGCCGGCTGCCGACATCATCGTCGATCCGAAGCAGCCCGGTTGTCCCTATAAGTTCAAAGAGCTGGCCGCCGTCGGCATAGTCTTCAGGCTTGTCCAGCTGCTCGGTGACGAGGCGGACTTGGTCGAGACTGCACTGGCGCAGCTAGACCTGACGGCGTTAGGGACGGTGGCGGACGTCGTTCCGCTTATCGGTGAGAACCGGGCGCTGGTCACCCAGGGCTTGAAGCACATGCGACAGGCGCGACGCCCCGGTTTGACGGCGCTGATGGATGCGAGCGGGATAGATGGCGCGCGAGTTTCAGCCGGGCAGCTCGGGTTCGCTTTGGCGCCCAGGCTCAACGCCGCCGGGCGCCTTAAATCAGCCGATGCCGGCCTCAAGCTCTTGAGGGCCAACGATCCGACCATTGCCCGGGATATCGCCAAGGAGCTGAACAACCTCAATCGCGAACGCCAGCGTATCGAAGAACAGATGATGGCTGAAGCGGTGGAGATGATCGAGGGGCGCAAGTTGGGCTCGACGATCATTCTGGCTTCTCCCGATTGGCATGACGGGGTCAAGGGGATCGTCGCTTCCCGGTTGGTCGAGCGCTATGCCCGCCCGGCCATCCTCTTCACCATTAAAGACGGAGTGTATTCAGGCTCGGCCCGTTCCATCCCGGCGCTCGATATCCATCAAGCTTTGGGTGACTGCGATGACCTCTTAGAGCGGTGGGGCGGCCATAAGGGGGCGGCCGGGATGGCCGTCGTCGCCGAGAACTGGGAAGCCTTTCGAGAGCGGCTCGAGACAGTCGTCTCGAAGACACTTACCGAAACGGATTATATCGAGACATTGGCTGTCGATCTTGAGCTGTCTCCCGAAGATATCGATGAGCGCCTCATCGCGGAGTTGGAACTGCTGGCGCCATTTGGCAAAGGGAACCCGACACCGGTCTTCAGCCTTAGGAATATTGCGGCCGACGACTATTGCGAATTGAGTGGGGGTCGGCATCTCAAGTTTCTGGCGCAGGCTGGAGGACTGGTCAGCGAGGCTGTGGCTTTTCGGATCGATCCCCAAGGGGTCCTGGGCAGCCGGGAACCGGCCCTCGATCTGGCTATGAATCTTGGTATCCGCGAGTTTCGCGGGCGCTCGGAGCTTCAACTGAAGGTCATCGATGCCCGCCGGCCGTTGGATGATGCCCCCGACCCCGGGGGTGAAGCGCGCGTGGATGTGCCTCCGGCCGACAGCAACTACTTTTTGCCCGGGACAGGCGAGGAGGCCCTATCGACCACCCGATTGTCATATATTGATGACCGTGCTTGTGAAGATCGTGATGGACGCCTGGTCGACCTTCTCAAGCTGTGCGGAAGCGCAGCTGTTTATACGCGCGATGCCTTCGAGGGTGTTCACCTTGCCAAGCGGCTCGAGAAGCTTGGCTTGCCGGGCCGGTCCAGGCTGACTATCGTTTGCGGGCCGGGCGGCGGCGGGGCAAAGATCGGCCGGCTCGTTTTCTATGAGGCGCCGCTCTCTGTTCACGCGCTAAGGGTCGTTGCCTGTTCAGTGCAGGCTCCGGCTACGAGGCGCCTGGTCCACCTGCTCTTTGACGAGGCTGATCTGGCTCGGGCCCGGGAGACCATCGAGACCCTGTGTCCATCGAGAGAGCGGTTGGCCCAGATATTCAGGGTCTTTCGAGACAACGGCCCCTTCGATCTAGACAGCGGGGCCGCCAGAGTCCGCGAGCAGCTGGGCGATTCGATCTATCAACCGGCGACCCGGCAAGCCACGGGACGGGTGATCAAGGTCTTGGCCGAGGCATCCCTGTTAGAGCGCGACGATGACGGCCGCTTCGAGATACGCGCGGGCGTGGCCAAGATCAACCTGGAGACCTCTCCTTCTTGGCGGCTTATCGGTCGTCAGCGCGAAGAGTTTGAGGCTTTCGCGCGCTTGGCTGCCTCTTCGCGGCTTCAGGACTTTCCAAGTTAATCAGACTATAATGGCCTCGGTGGTGCAAGGTGCCTGAACTCGAACTGAACATCCTCATCTCGAAGGTGAAGAGCTACAATCCTGAAGCCGATTTTGACGCCATAAATCGGGCGTTCCAGGTTGCCCAGAGATCACACGTGAGTCAGAAGCGTATGTCGGGAGAGGACTTTATCCACCATCCGCTGGGCGTTGCTGACATCCTGGCTGATCTGCGAATGGACTCAACGACTATCGTGGCCGCGATCTTGCACGACGTGGTCGAGGATACCGATATCACCCTTGACAAGATCGCCGCCGACTTCGGCGATGGGATCGCGCAGATAGTGAACGGGGTGACTAAGCTAGGAAAGATCAGTTTCAACAGCCAGGCGGAAGCGCAGGCGGAGAGCCTTCGCAAAATGCTCATCGCCATGGCTAAGGATATCCGCGTCATCCTTATCAAACTGGCCGACCGTCTCCACAATATGCGGACGATCTGCTACCTCTCGCAAGAGAAACAGAGGGCAAAAGCGGTCGAGACGTTGGAGATATACGCGCCGCTCGCCCATCGTCTGGGAATCTTCCAACTCAAATGGGACCTCGAAGACCTGGCTTTTTTCACCATGGAGCCCAAGAAATTCAACCAGATCCAGAAGATGTTGACCGAATCGCGGGAGGAGCGCGAGCAATTCCTGGAGAACGTCATCGACGATATTAAAGAAGAA
>DAOUYN010000010.1 GCA_030666075.1 Actinomycetes bacterium
TTGGTGCGTCGGGCGTGATCGAAGAGTTCAGCCACATTAGTCTCTCCCTTGAGGCTCTCCCCGACCCTCTCCATGACGAACTCGCTATAGCCTTCAAGGACCGACATCAGCGCCTGAGTCTTCGCTAGGATCGGGTTCTCATCGACCGACATCAACTCGCGCCAGGCACCGGAAAAGACGAGCATCCCGCCACCCGGGCTCCTTTTTGTTCCGCCGCGCTTCTTCTCGGTGTCGTTCAAGCGGTCTTTTAAGAATGCCAGCTGCCCTTGGATCAAGTCGGTTATATACCCTCGCAGCCAGGGATTTGCCTGAAATTCAAAAACGTGGGTCATCTCGTGCAGGGCCAGCCATCTGCGAAACTCATCCCCGTCTACACCGAGGCGCTCCTCGGTATCCACGATGTTCGGATATACAAAAAAGAGGCGCCCGTCGCGAGAGTCGGGATCGATCAGCGATATATCGTATTGCCCCAGCACCCGCCGGGAAAGATAGCCGAGCACCAGCCCCATTTCCGCCCGCGCGGCTGTCTTCATGAGCCTCCCGGCGACGCGCTCGGAATCCATCATTTCTCTTAAGAATGGCTCCATAAGTTCGCCCATCGTCTGAGCAGTCGTCACGATCCACTCCGCTCGATTGAAGATCACTGGTTGGGCGAGCGGCGCCTGAGGTACGAGCCCCGTAAAATCAGCGACCGCCGGCACCACTTCTTGAATATGGGACGCGAACTCCTCGGTGACCGCCGACGGCACAGCTGCATGTGCTTCGGCCGCGCCAACGGTATCGATAGCTACTCCCGCTACCTCGCGCCAATCGAGCATCTCGCAAGAGGGTGTCAGCAGCCCGAGGCTGAGCCGCTGAAGAACGCGCCCCGCCCGCGTGGGCAAAGTATCGGAAGCTATCGTCGTTTCCATTCTCATTTTGATATTCCCTTTTCTCCGCCGATTCCACGACTGCGGAACCGGGCCGGCACATGATAAGCGATATGGGCCCAGACCAGCTTGTCGGCCGCGGCGATCTCTCGCTCGCTTGCGTTCACGTCTGAGAGCTCCTGGAACTTGCGCCCCAGCACCTCGAATATGACTCTTGTGACCTCAGCGCTTGTGCGGATCACCTGTCCATCCGTTTGGCAATTCGCGCAGACCAGACCGCCGCCGGCCGCGCTGAACCGATCGACAGCCGGCCCGGAGCAAACGACACACTCCTTGAGTTGCGGCATGAGTCCGGAAACAGCCAGGACCTTTATATCATACGCTAGGCGGAGCAGAGCGGGTCTGTCTTCGTCCGCAAGACGGTCGAGCGCAGCAGTGGTGATCCCTAGAAGCCGCCCGTCTGGTGACGCCTCGACGCTGAATTTATCGGCCATCTCCAAAATATTAAAGGTCAGTTCCAGCGAGGCCAGATCCAGCCGGATCCACGGGCGTAAGTGTCGGACTTCAACCCCGGTGATCGTCGGCAGTCCCCGCCCCCGAACAAGGACGAGGTCTAGGTCATTTCCGGGCTCAAGGCGCCCCCCAAACTTGCTTTTGGGCTTACGGACCCCTTTGGCTACCGCCTCGAGCTTACCATCGGCGGTCAGAAAAGTGACTATCCGGTCTGCTTCGCGGATGTTAAGACTGCGCAAAGCGATCCCGCCGGCCTTGAACGTGCTCACCGCGCGCCGCCGGCCTCCTCCAGCATAATGGCAACGCCGGCGCTGGTACCTATCCGATCGGCCCCGGCCGCCAACATCTCGTGCAGTTGGACAGCTGTCTTGATGCCTCCCGACGCCTTGACTCCGAATGACTCTCCGACCACGCCTCGCAACAGCGCCACATCAGCGGCGACCGCGCCCGCGTCTGCGTAGCCTGTCGACGTCTTCACGTAGTCGGCTCCGGCCTCCACCACGGCCTTGGCCGCACGCGTTTTTTCGGCTTCAGACAAAAGGGCGGTCTCTATGATAACTTTGACCGTGACCTCGACGTGGGTCCTTACGCTCCTGGCGGCGGTGCAGACCGCCGTGATATCGGCACAGACATCCGCCCACCGTCCATCCTTGATCCAGCCAATATTGATAACCATATCGATATCGGCCGCGCCCGCCTCGACGAGCACGGCCGCTTCAGCGGCTTTCGATTCCGGGGCGGCATATCCGAGCGGAAAACCGACGACCGAACCGACTTCGACCGGCATTTGCCGGAGGAGCTCAGCCGCCAAGCGCACACGGCAAGGAGGGACAAAAACACGAACAAACCCGTACTGGCGCGCCTCATCACAGACGCGCCGCACACCGGCTTCATCGAGGTCCGGATGGAGCGCCGTATGATCGATCAGGGCCGCTATCTCTTGTGTATCCATCAATAGCCAAACTCCTCTACTTTTCGCTCCCGACGCCGCCAACCTTTGGTCACCGTGACCAGGAGGTCAAGATAGACAGGACTACCAAGTAGGCTCTCGATCTCCTCTCGCGCCTGCCGACCGACCTTCTCAAGAACACTGCCGCCTTTGCCGATGACTATCGCCTTTTGCGAATCGCGCTCGACATGTATTCGCGCATGAATATCATGCAGATCGCGGCGGCGGCGTTTGCTGAATTCGGTCACTTCGACCGCCACCGCGTATGGAAGCTCCTCGCGCGTGGCCGCTATCAACTTCTCTCGAATAAGCTCACCGATCAAAACGATTTCCGGCTGATCAGTAAGGACGTTCTCTGGGTAGTATCTCGGTCCGGGCGGCAGCTGCTCGACCAATACCTGCGTCAGCCGATCGACGCCGTCTCCGGTCAGGGCCGAGATAGCCAAAACCTCCTGGCCCGACAATAAAGACCGGGCCGCATCCAGCTCTTTGTCCAGCTGCTCGGGGCTGGCCAAGTCAGTCTTATTCACACAGACCACTAAAGGTGTTTTTGTCTCGGCCAGCTCACGGGCGATGAATTCGTCGCCCCTGCCTATTCCAGCCGCTCCGTCCAGCATAAACAAGATGACATCGACGTCGGTCATCGTCCGCCGTACCTTAGCGTTGAGCCGCTCTCCGAGCCCGTCTTTAGGTTTATGGAGCCCCGGCGTATCGATCATGACCATCTGCGAACCGCTGGAAGAAATAACAGCCCTGATGGTATGTCGGGTCGTCTGAGGCCGGTGTGAGACAATTGCCAGCTTCTGACGGGCCAATGTATTTAAAAAAGTCGACTTACCGACGTTCGGACGCCCGATCACGCCAACGAACCCTGAATGTTCCAGCTGCCCGCCGAGCGCCGACTTGTCCTGTCCGTCTTTGTCGATCGGCGGCTTATCGCCTGTCATCGCTATCCTCCAGCACTAGTGTGAGCATTACCCGGTCCATCCCGCCGCCATATTCCTGGGGGAAGAAGGCCGTCTCGTTCAAACCAAAACCACGATAAAGAGCCAAAGCGGCATCGTTCTCTGGAGCCACCGTCAACTCCAAGCGACGGATGCCGTCAGTCTTGAGCCCTTCGACTATCGCGGTCATCAATCGGCGTCCGACTCCACGACGACGCCACTCCCGCTCGACCACCAGGTCGAACAGGAACGCGGCGCTATCCTCCCACGAGCGGATGAGGGATGCCGCCCCGACCATCTCGGTCTCGCCGACCCTAGCTATATACAGACGGCCTCGGCGGGCGATAACGGGCAGATGCCACTCATTCAAACCGCCGCGCCCAAAGGTGCTTTCCTCCAGGGCCGCAACGGCCTCGATAACTGTAGGCGTCGGGTCGGTCACGATCTCGACGACCACGTTGGCGGCCATCACAGATGGAAGGGTCTGGGGAGTAGTTCGGACACCTTCTCTACGCGGACACCGCCGGGACCCCCGGTCACCAACCGCATGTCCGGGCTGAATTCCATCAGGACCTGGCGACAGGCGCCGCACGGACTGATGTCGCCATCGCCGGCTGCCGCGACCGCGATGGCTATGAAATCTTGGTCGCCTGCGCTGATCGCGCCGGCCACCGCAGCCCGCTCAGCGCAGAGACTGCTGCCATAAGCAGCGTTCTCGATATTGACGCCTTCGAAAAAGCTGCCGTCGGCGGCGAGTAAAACCGCCCCGACTTTAAAGCCGGAGTATGGCGCATAGGCCCTCTCGGCAACAGCCTCAGCCCGATCGAGCAGCGCCGACGCCTCTTGGTCAGTTATCGTCGTCGCCTCCACCCGTCTCCGGCTCTTTTTTAATGACGATGATCTTTGATATCCGGCGGCCGACGACCTTCTCTACCTCGAAACGAAGCGCGTCGTATTCGACGACCTCGCCGCGGACCGGAACGTGGCCGACCAGGTCATAAACGAAACCGCCGATCGTCTCGCCGCCGTATTCGGGTAAGTTGACCCCGACCAATTCCCGGACCTCGTCCATCGGCGCCCTTCCGTCGATGCGGTAACTGTTATCAGACAGCACCTCGACCATCGCTTCCTCCAGATCATATTCATCGAAGATCTCACCGACTATCTCTTCCAACAGGTCTTCAATGGTCACCAGGCCCGCCGTACCGCCATACTCATCGAGAACGACCGCCATATGGGTCTTCTTCAGCTGCATCTCCTTGAGTAGTTCGCTGACATTCTTCGTTTCAGGAACGAAGTAGGCGGGGCGCATGAGTTTCTTGATGACATAGTCTTCGCGCTCGGCCCGCGGCTTGTTGAGAAAGGTCAACAAGTCCTTCGCGTACATCGACCCGATGACATTGTCGATAGTGTCTTCATATACAGGTATTCGCGAGTGCCCCGCTGTAACCACTTGCTCGAGCACTTCCTCGACCGCCGCGTCGCTCTCCACGACGACCATATCGGGGCGGGGCACCATGACCTCGCGGACGATCGTGTCGCCAAACTCGAAGATGCTATGGATCATTTCCTTCTCGTCTTGCTCGATCGCCGCTTCTTCCGCCCCGACGCTGACCATCATCTTGATCTCCTCTTCCGTGACAAAAGGGCGTCTGACTATGGTCCCGCCCAGTAACGTCACGAAAAAATTAGCGATACGGATGAAGATAAAGGCCAATGGATAAAAGATCTTCGTCAGCCCCGCGACCGGACGGACCACGAGACTAGCCACCCTCTCGGGATTGTTGATGGCAAAAGTCTTCGGGATCATTTCCGCATAGATAAAGAGTATTAGGGTGACAAGACCAGTCGCGATGGCCGGCCCAAATGATAAGTATTCAGCCGCAAGAACAGCGGCTATCGCCGCCATTCCGGTATCGGCCAACAGGGTCAAAAGCAACAAGACGGACAGAAATTCGGTCGACTTCTGAGTCAAGTCGAGCGTCATCTGCGCTTTCTTGTCGCCTTCATCCGCGCGCTGCAAAAGCCGAATTCGGCTGACCGAGCTGAGCGAAAGCTCGGCAGCTGCTAAGAATATCCGTAAAATAAAGAGAAAGCCTAGTAGAACGATGCTGATGACATTGGTCGTGTCCAAGCGCCCTCCATCATTCGAACACCATAAAAAGCTGGAAGATCAAGACGGTCGTTATGATCCCGATCAAGCTGCCGGCCAGGACTTGAACCGCAGTATGGAACTTTGCCTCCATCCGGCTCTGAAAGACCAACAGCGCCATGATCACCGCCAACGTCGTCAAAAGCGGGCTGCGGCTTATCAAAGCGATAGCCGTCAAGAGTGATCCGGCCAGAGCAGCGTGCCCGCTCGGCCAACCGCCCCGCAGCCAGGTCCCGGTCCTCGTCCAAGCCTTGGCGGCTATGACCAGGATAATGACGATCAGCAGGGATATCGCCGTCACATGCATCGGGGCGTAGCTGACGGCCTCGAAGGCCCCCAATGAGAACTCGTCTATTATCGGATAGAAGATCACGTAGGCGATGATCGCCGCGGCCAGTGAAGTCACCAGCACCGCCGCTGCGGCCACATCTTTCGCTATTTTGGCCATCGGGTCGAAACTGGTCGTGGTCACATCGATGACCGCTTCGATCGCCGTATTTATCAGCTCGGCCGATATGACCATGGCGATCGCGAAGAGCAACAGAACGAATTCCGTACCGTTTATCCCCAAGGCCAGGCTGAGCGCCAAGACGATAGCGGCAATAGACAAGTGTATGCGCATGTTCCGTTGAGTGCGCAGAACAAACACAAGCCCGTCTATCGCGTGATTGAAACTCTGAAAGAGCGGTCGACGTTTCACCGCCTATGATGTCCCCCCGGCGTTCGTAAACTCGCGGCGGATCAACTCGTGGCGGTCGAACATCACCTCAGAGTCGTCATCATGATCATGCGTATAGCCAAGCAAGTGAAGCAGGCCGTGAATGACCAGGGACTCGATCTCCTCGGTTTCGCCGGTGGCCTCCACAGCGGCGTTCTCTAGAGCTATTTGAGGTGAGATGACGATCTCCCCGCTGAGCTTACCGTCGTCGCTCAGATCGAACGACAGGACGTCTGTGGGCCTATCTATGCGCCGATACTTTAGGTTCAACTCTTGTATTTTGCCTGAATCGACTAGGGCGACGCTGACGTCAGTGCCGTCTACTGCCCCCTCTTTCTCAAGCACAAAGGCGGCCAGCGCTTTAAGCTTACCCACCTCTACTTCAACTTCCGATTGGTTGGTCACCAAAATGTCCAACGACTACTCCTCGCTTTCTTGCGGGCTTCTCTGGGTCTGGATACTCTATTCTTGAATGGTACATCGTTGTCAGGGTCTGCGCATACCCTACCGTGACTGTTTCAAGGTCTCCGAGGGTCAATCTGCATTCGTCCAGCTGCCCGTCGTACATCCGTTCTTTGATGATCTTCCTGACGAGCTGTTCGATACGATTGTGTGTTGGTTTGGTCAACGCCCGTACGGCCGCCTCAACCGCGTCCGCCAGCATTATTAAGGCCGCTTCTTTTGATTTCGGTTTCTCTCCCGGGTAACGATACTGGTCCTCGGCCACATCCGCGTGCTTGGCGCTCTCCTTAGCCCGACTGTAGAAGTAGCTGACAAGAGTAGTCCCGTGGTGCTGGGCGATAATATCTACGACCTCTTTGGGGAGTCGGTGCTTCTTGGCCAACTCGACCCCCTCCTTGACGTGAGCCGAGATTATCAAATAGCTCAAATTAGGCTGCGTTTTATCGTGCGGGTTTTCGCCATACTGGTTCTCGACAAAAAAGAACGGGCGACGGATCTTGCCGATATCGTGATAGTACGCGCCGGCCCTTGCCAGCAGCGGGTTCGCGCCCACCTGGGGGGCCACGCTCTCGACCAAGTTCCCGGTCATTATGCTGTGATTATATGTGCCGGGAGCATTGACCATCAGCTCCTTGAGGAGCGGCTGCGTTGGATTGGCAAGTTCCAATAACTTCATGTCGGTCGTTATATTGAATGCATACTCAAGGAACTGGAGGGTCCCAATGGTCAAGACGATGGCGCCGAACCCGCCCAGAGCGCCCCAGCCGCCGTTAACGAGCAGGTTGACGCCTGTCTCGTTCTCCATAAGCCCGACGACGAGCGCTACCGATCCCGAAGCCAAGACGAGCCACAGACCTGCCCGGGTCAGATCGGAGCGGTGGGAGATGTTGCTGGTCATGTAGACCGCAAAGAGCCCGATCACAAAAGCAAAAACCCAATACTGAGAATCACTGACGATTATCCCGGTGACGATCGACGTGGTCACAGCCATCATGATCCCCGCTGTCCGCCGGACCAGGATCGTCGTCAGCATAGCTGCCGCGGCCGCCGGAATCAGGAAGGGTGGAAACATCGGCGACAACCCCTTCGCTGTCGCGGAAACGGTGGCTAGAACGACAAACAATAAGAGCAAAAGACGGTTATCCCGATAGACGCGTGGCTGGAATTCGCGCAAGTATACGAGACCAAGGATGACCAGAACGAAAGCTATCAGCGCCTGCCCGAGCGTCTTTTGCCAGGTCCGGCCCATCAATTGGTTGGTCAAGCCCAGTTCGTCCAGGATCTGCGCCTCGACAGGCGTGACGATCTCCCCTTCGGTGACTATCGTCTCCCCCGCCAACTTGGTCACTGTGACCGGTTCGACTTGATCGACGGCCGAACGGATGCGGTCGTTCGTCTCTTCCTTATCGACCACGTTGTTGACGCGCAAAGCACCCGCCGCCAGCTCGCCCACGAGCCGCCCGGCGCGCGGGTCCTCCATGACCTGACCGCGTCGGAGGGCCTCGTCACGCTTGCCGTCGATCTCTTGCGCGGATATCTTCTCCGCCATGAAAGTAGCGGTTATCTCGTTCGTCTGCGACCTAAGCGTTTTGATCCGCTCGGCGCTCAGCGAGACCATCCAATCGAGATCGCTCTCCAGGTCCGCGCTGGGCAAGATCGTCCTGACCGTATCGGCCAGGGCTGTCTCTGAGGCGTCCTTGTTGTTCAGGGCTTGCGTTAATCGCAAAAAGAAAGCGTTGACCTCGGCCCGCGCTTTCGTGGCCCGTGTCTCATCGAAGACCCGGACCGCCTCGACCTGATCGGCCGCATCGCGTCGCAACTCCTGGGTCCTCTCCTCATCGACCACCTCGATAGAGCGCGGCGCCTTCACGGTAGCCGGGCTCGGTTTACTTATCTCGAGGCCGCTGATGGCAGTGGGCGAGAAATCCACCGCCAAAAGTATGAATAAAACGGCAAAGACACCGACACCGATAAGCACCCGCTGCAGAAGCCAATTATCCGCCGTGCCGACTTTTTGGACTATCCGGTTTATGAGCTTCGCTTCGCCTGAGCGGGATTTCTTAGCCACTTTACGTTTCCCTATCGTCTTCAAACCGCGTATATGCCTCGACGATCTTTTGCACCAGTTTGTGGCGGATGACATCTTTGGCCCCGAGGTGCACGAAGGCCAGATCGTCGATGCCGGTCAGTATTTTCTCTGTAACCAACAATCCTGAGCGCCGGCCATGGGGAAGGTCGATCTGCGTGACGTCTCCAGTGATCACGACTTTCGAATTGAAACCGAGGCGCGTCAGAAACATCTTCATCTGCTCCGGAGAAGTATTTTGAGCCTCGTCGAGGATTATGAAGGAGTCATTCAAAGTCCGCCCGCGCATAAAGGCCAGTGGGGCCACCTCGATCGTCCCGCGGTCCATGAGCTCCTGAAACTGTTCGGGATCCATCATATCGAAAAGCGCGTCATACAAAGGCTTCAAGTAAGGGTCGACCTTTTCAAAAAGCGTCCCCGGGAGATAGCCAAGCTTCTCTCCCGCCTCCACCGCCGGCCGAGTCAATATAATCCGGCTGACCAGCTTCTTCTTTAACGCCTGCACGGCCATGGCCATCGCCAGGTACGTCTTGCCGGTCCCCGCCGGTCCGATGGAAAAAGTGGCGGTCTTGGCCCGGACAGTATCAATATATCTTTTCTGCCCAGGGGTTTTCGGACGAATAGTCTTGCCTCGATGGACCAGGATCACGTCCCTGGCCAGCGTCGTCGGGGAAACAGTCTCGGTGCCGCGAACGAGGTCGATCGCTTGAACCACCTCTTCCTTTCTCAGCGGTTCGCCGCCCGTCACAATCCCGAGCAGCTCACTAAAGACCTTCTCGACCTTATCGGTCTCCGCCTCGTCCCCATGGATGGTTATCTCATTGCCGCGGACCCGTATATCAGTCTTGAATTCGGATTCTATGACTTTAAGTAGTTCATCACGGTGGCCCAGGAGGTCGACCATCGCCTCTTGACCCGGGATTACCAGCTTGATCTCTTTGGTTCCGGCCTCATGCAAAAACGCGTCGTCTCCCGATAATAATGATGGAAAAATTATACCATACGAAGGACCGGTTCACGGGCTCAACCGCCCCCTAGCTTGGCTTTGACGAGGCCGCTGACGACAGTCCCGTCGGCGCGCCCTTTGACCTTGGGCATCAGGAGCCCCATGACCTTGCCGATCTCTTTTACGCTCTGGGCCCCGGCTGCGGCGATCGCCTCATCCACGAGTGCCTCCACCTCAGCGGCACTCAACTGTTCCGGCAAGTAATCTTCGAGAATCGCTGCCTCCCGGCCCTCTTTCTCGGCCAGCTCCGGTCGATTCCCTTCTTCGTACAACACTATTGATTCGCGGCGCTTCTTCAGCTCGCGGGTGAGCACCCCGGTCACCTCGTCCTCATTGAGCGCTTCCCCTTTTTGTATTTCAGCGTTCTTGATCTCCGAGCGCATCAATCTTATGGTCGACAACTTAAGCTTATCCTTGCTCTTCATGGCAGCCTTCATGTCGGCGGCCAATCGCTCTTTAGTCCCCATATCTACCTACTTTCCGAACGCTTCTTTGATGCGTCCGATAATCCCCACGTGCTCGGCATCGTGCTCATCGTATTCGGACAACTCAGTCAAGAGCCGTCGTTGCTCGTCGTTCAGACGCTTGGGCGTCTTCACTGTTATATTGATTACCTGATCACCCCGACCCCGCTGGTTCAAGTGCGGGATCCCCTGGCCTCGGAGTCGAAATTCCCGACCGGCCTGGGTCCCGGCCGGTACCGTCAGGATCTCTTCGCCGTCCAGTGTAGCAACAGACAACTCGGCCCCTAAGGCCGCCTGACTGAAGCTGATGGGGACGTCCACCAACACATCGGCGCCCGAGCGTTCGAAAACCTTGTGCGGCTTAACGTGGATGTCGACATAAAGCGACCCGGCCGGACCGCCGCGACGGCCTGCCCCGCCGTACCCGGACAGCTTCAGCTGGACACCGTCGGGTACGCCGGCCGGTACTTTGATATCCACTTTTTCGTTGCTGGTATGCCGTCCTTCACCATGGCAAGTCTTACATGGATTAGTGATGACTCGCCCGGTCCCGCCACAATTTGTACATGGGGCCGTTCTCGAGAAATTACCGAGTATCGTCGATTGGGTCACCGATACCATGCCTTGTACCCCACAGCACACGCACACCGACGGCTCCCTCCCCACTTCACCGCCAGAGCCGTGACAATCATCACAGACGACCGGACGCGAGATATTCAGTTCGCGCTCGACACCGAAGGCGGCTTCCTTAAAAGTCAGCGTCATCGAGGCTGCTAGATCGGGCCCTGCTTCACCTGCCGAGCGCCGCCCCGAACGACCGCCTCCAAAACCATCGAAAAAGACGTCGAAAATATCCTCGAATCCAAAGCCTTGCCCTCCGAAACCCTGGCCAAAACCACCGGGTCCGCCGGGGCCGCCTGGGCCGCGGGCATGACCGAATTGATCATATGCGCGCCGCTTCTGGGGGTCCTTGAGGGCCTCATAAGCCTCTCCGACCTCCTTGAACTTGGTTTCCGCTTCATCGTCATGTTTGTTGACATCGGGGTGGTGCTCTCGGGCGAGCCGACGATACGCCTTTTTGATCTCAGCGTCCGTCGCCGACCGCGACACTCCCAATACCTCGTAGTAATCTCGCTTCACTCAGTCACCTAACTCTCAAGCTCACCTAAAGCTTTACCTAGCTTCTCCGCGATCTGGCTGACCGCCGTTATCGCTCGTCTGTAATCCA
>DAOUYN010000056.1 GCA_030666075.1 Actinomycetes bacterium
CTGGTGCGCCTGAGAGGATTCGAACCTCCGACCTCCGGATTCGTAGTCCGTTACTCTATCCAGCTGAGCTACAGGCGCAATCATATCGTGGCAAAGCCACGAACAACTATAAGAAATTACCAAGTATTTACCGCATAAGCAAGTGAGACACGCAAATCAGCCACGGTGTTCTTTAATTGACCATCGACCTCATGGAAACGACCGTCCACCAAGTTAGTAGTTGACGCGCGGGGGAATGGGGTATTAAATCAACGTAACATTTGTTACGTCCACTGATGGACGAGAGGAGTGAGTTTCATGGCAACTGCAACGGAAAAACAATTCACGATCGGAATGGTCGTTTCGTGCAAACGGAGTGACTGTACGAAGGCCGAAGAAGCCTGCTCCACCTGTGTCGAGAGTTTTATCGGTGAGAACATCAAGCTTCACGATCGGTTCGCTCTGCGGCAGATCACGACGGAGAATCAATCGAAACAGTTTTCAGTCTCTTTTAATGCTCATTGCCTGCGTCCCGATTGCACTGTGACATCCGACGGCGGCGAGGCTTGCTGCACCGCCTCCGCTGAGAAGTGCGAGATGTGTCTGCGCACTATCGTCAGCCGGGGTATCCGGGAGATGTACGGCTTTCACGCCAAAGAGATCGCGGTCGTCTAGCTTAAAGAGTGGTCTGAGCGCATTCTGAACAATGGCAGAGCCGATAAGGCGGCCAGGAAGACGAAGGCGGCCATCAGGTTAAAACCCAGCGCATACGTCCCTGTTTGATCGCGGGCGGCCCCGACTAGAAACGGACCGATCACGATGCCGATGTTGAGGCTGGTCGACATGATCCCGAAGGCAAGGCCCTGATCTTCAGGGCCGACTAGGTCTGCCGGGAGCGCAAAGACGGCCGGCGGGGCCAGGGCCCCGACGATGCCCAGGATGATCACAAGTGGGACCAGCTGGGTCGAGGCGAACGGAAAAAGCGTCATGACCGCCGAGGCCAGAAGGGTTCCGGTGATGATAAAGCCGGCCTTGCGTCTGATATCGGTCAAGAAGAGGCCGACGATCGGGCTGACGATCACGGCCCCCCACATCACCAGGCCGGCGACGAAATTGGCCGCTGTGGGCGTGAAACCGCTGGCGAGCAAGAACTCCGGCCCAAAGGTTATAAAGGCGATAATGGCGGCGTTGAACCAGAGCCAGACCATGCCCATCGGCCAGGTGCGGCGCAAAATCGCCGAGAACGCCCCGCCGCTATTCGCCCCGTTCGGGGTGGGTTCGTTCAACAGCGCATAGATCAGCGTCAGCGGTATGAGCGCGCTCATACCTGAGACAAAGAGCGCTGTCCGCCAACCGAAATCGGCGGCGATGAAGCCGAAGAGGCTAAAGCCGATAATCGTGCCTACCGGTAATCCGGTGCCGTAGAACCCCATCGCTATCCCTAGGTTCCGGCCGGAAAAGGACCGGCTGACGAGGCTGCCGGCGCCCACGACCAAGATGAGGCCGCCCGTGCCCGCGAACATCCGGGCCAAGCTCAGCGTCCAAAAATCGATGGCGAAGGCAGAGCCGACCGCTCCCGCGAGCATGATCAATATGGCGGCGGTGCTGACGAGCTTGAAGCCGTAACGATCGGCCAGACGCCCGCCCGGTATAGTCAGCGCGATGCCGGGCAGAGCGAAGACCCCCATTAACAGGCCGCTTTGGGTGTGGTCTAGCGAGAGATCCGCTGAGAGTAGTTGTAGCAGTGGTGGAAGCGCCTGAAAGACAAAAGTGAAAGCTAGAACCGAACTGTAGGCGACGGCGAAGTTACGCCATGGGTTCATCTATCGAGAACCAGACCGGCGGCCCCGATAAGGCCGGCGGTGTTCTCAAGGGTCGAGAGCGGCAAGGGGGTTTCTTTGGCTCTCGGGTCGATCGCGATCTCCCGGACTTGGCCGCGGATAGCCTCCATGGCCAGATCGAGCGAGGAAGCGACCCCGCCGCCGAGGATGACGATTTCCGAATTGAAGACATTGATCAGGCTGCCGATGCCTATGCCGAGCCATCGCCCCAGTTCATTGAAGAGAGCGATAGCTTCTTCCTGGCCGGCCCTGGCCGCTTCAGCCAGCTTGCGGCCGCTGACATTGGCCGGGTCACCGGCGAACAAGGCACCCAGGTCAGTAGTCGGGTTGGCGGCGACATATTCGCGCCCGAAGCGCTCCAGAGCAGTGCCCGAGGCCATCTGCTCCAGGCAGCCGCGGCTGCCGCAGGCGCAGGGGACGCCACCGCCATCTACGACGATATGGCCGAACTCGGCCGCGCCGCCGCGTGAGCCGCGCCACAAACCGCCCTCGGCGACGATACCGCCGCCCACTCCGGTCCCGACTGTCAAACCGAGAAAGAGCTTGTGCCCTTGCCCGGCTCCGGCGTAGAGCTCGCCCAAAACGGCCAGGTTCGCATCGTTATCGACAAAGCAGTCCAGACCATCGGAGCGCAGTTCATCAGCGAGACGGACACCGTCGAGCGGCAGGTTTGGCGAAACGACGACGGTGCCGTCGGCGAAATCGACTAACCCGGCCACGCCGATACCGACCCCGCGAAGGCCCGATGTCGCAGATTTAGCGTCTTTGATTATTTGGTGCAGCGCGGCCAGGAGTTCATCCGTGCTTTTAGGGGTGGGGATCTCTTGGCGGTCTGAAAGTCTGTATTCGCTGTCTGCCAGCGCCCAGGAGGTCTTGGTGCCGCCGAGGTCGATCGCCAGGGCTTGGTCGGGCACGATCAGGTCGTGGCCCGTTTCTCGCCGGTGTCGTTCCAGACCTGGACCTTGTTGCCGGTTGAGCTCGCACCGCTTAAAGCTTCTTCGACCCGCTCTATCAGCTGAATATCATCGCCGGCATTATCGGGATAGGTCGCTAGACCGATGCTGATCGTCGCATTGCCGCCGCCGATGTTCCCGTCGGCCACGGCTTCGCGCATGCGCTCGGCCACTTCATGCGAAGCGACACGACCAGTATTGGGCAAAAGAACCCCGAACTGCTCTGTGTGGTAACGGCTGACTATGTCGACTCCGCGCACTTGGATTTTGACTATCTCCCCGATCTCTTTAATGAGTTCTTTACCCCGGGCCTGACCATTTTCATCACTGTAGGCCTGGAATCCGTCGACCTCCGCCAGAACCATGGAGACTCGGCTCCCGAAACGGTCGGCGCGCTTTTTCTCTTCATTGAGGCGGTCGATAAAATAATTGTAGGTGTGAAGACCGGTAAGTTTGTCGGTGATGGACTGCTCTTTCGCTGTGGGTTCCACGGTTCGGTTGGAACCGGCGAACCAGCCGATCGCCCCGGCGACGATGATGAGGAGGATGTGAGTAAAGGTCTGCCCGGCTGATTGAGCCATGGCGTCTGCCGCAGTCGCGACAATGAGCGCGGCTACTAGAATTACGAGGATGACAGTCTTATTATTCTCCATGACTTTGTAGTACTAAATGGCTCCTGTAAACTTGGTCGTATTCTAGCACAATTGGCATGCTTTGTTATCAACGAACGGCTTGCCCGGGGATAAGGTATTGAGATGGAACTGACACAGAAACTTAAGAAGACTTTTATATTCGCCGACTTCAGCCAGGAGGAGCTGGAGGCCGCTGCCAGCCTTTTTCAACAGAAGAAGTACCGTAAGGGCATCACCATCTTTCACGAAGGGCAACCGGGGATCGCTTTCTACCTTATCAGCTCGGGGCGCGTGAAGGTCTTTAAGCTCAATGAAGATGGCCGCGAACTCATTTTCGGCATCTTCGGCGATGGGGCCATCTTCGGCGATGTGCCCGTCTTTGACGGCGGTCCGTATCCCGCTTCCGCCGCGACTCTGGTCGAAACAGAAGTCGTCTATATGAGTCGGGATGATTTCGTCCGGTTGATCACGGAGCACCCGGCAATATCTTTGAAAGTAGTCAGGGTCTTGGGCAAGCGGCTTCGTCAGGCCCAGCGCTTCGTGATGGATATCGCCATGAAGTCTGTTCTCCAGCGCCTCTCGGCTCAGCTGGTGGGCCTGGCCGAAGAATACGGGCGTGAAGTTGGCGAAGAGACGATCATCGATCTGCCGCTGACCCGTCAGGAGCTGGCTGAGCTGATCGGGGTCACCCGGGAGACGGCCACTCGCGAATTATCCAAGCTCAGTCGGGCCGGGGCCGTCCGTCTCGAAGGCAAGAAGATATACATCACCGACTGGTCTATGCTCGAGCGCTGGGCCAAAGTGTGACCAGAATCACAAATATTTGTGACCGTCCCCATTTTGCCGGCGTCCGTGTGGTGGTATCTTTCTTGAACTGGGACGTGAACATTCTATGGGAAAGGATCGATCATGAGTGACGAAAGCAGCAAGTGTTTCGTTTGCGGCGCGACTAGCGAGGACCGGGTCTTGCTCAAAGCCGAGGAAAAGGGCGAAGAGAAATTGGTCTGCGTGCGCTGTCTGCCCCCGCTGATCCACGGCGCGTAACAAGGAGGAATTATCATGGCTATCACTAAAGAAATGACCATCGGCGAAGTCGTCGAGAACCACCCGGAGACGGTTGAAGTCTTCAATAAATACGGGATGGGCTGCCTGGGCTGCCCGGCCACCGCTTTTGAAAATGTCGAGCAGGGCGCGATCATGCACGGTATAGATATCGAACAACTGATCGTCGATCTGAACAAGGCCGGCGCTGCCTAAGATGCAGATCCTAAGCATCATCGTCAATTGGCTCCATATGGTGGGAGGCTTCACCTGGCTTGGCGGCCTCATCTTCGTCAACATCGTGTTGTCGCCGGTCGTCCAGCCGAAAGGGATCCCGCCGGAGTTTATCCGCATCATGGGGATGGAGCGTTTTCGGTATTACGCCTGGGGGAGTATCGGCATCATCATCCTAAGCGGCATCTTCAATATAGTGCGGGGAATGGCCGAAAACAGCGGCGATCCGAACCCGCTCTTTGTCGGAGCGCTCTTCACGAAGCTCGTGATCGTCGCGGCGATGATCGTTATCACCATGGTGAATTCTGTCGTCTTGAGGAAGAGGCTGGCCGATGCCAAGCCGACGCCGGGCGGGCCGTCCGAGGAGATAAAGCGGATGGGCGCGCGGCTCGTCGTGTTCTCCAGGATCAATCTGGCCTTGGGCGTCCTGGTGCTCCTGATGGTAGCTATTATGCGCTCGGCCGCCTGAGCCACCCCGGCCTTGCCAAGCGGTCTATAATATAGTTAGAAGGAAGTTTTTGATATGTCGGATACAAAATCCTGTCCGGGAGCGGACAATGTCAAGATACCAGAACTTGAGCTCGTCGAGTGCCCCAAGTGCGGCGGCGAAGTCGAGTTCTTCACGCGCGAGAAGAAGTCGACGTGTACCGAGTGCGGCGAGGTCGTTTTCAAAGAAGCCCAGCCCTCGTGTGTCGACTGGTGTCCGATGGCCGACAAGTGTTTTCCTGAACTGGCGGCGAAGAAGGCCGCCGGTGGCGAGGGCTAGCTCGACGGCGTCGGCCCTGTGAGGTCGACTGCCCGCGTATATTTTCTGCTCTTTTTGGCGCCGGTTCTGCTCGGCGCCTTGATCTTTGTCGGGGCGCTCTTTTCGGGCGTTATGGTTTCCGGCTGGTCGCCTCCGGCTATCGCCCGGTTCTCGGCGCTCTTTCCGTATCTGCTCATCGTCAACCACGTCTTGCTCTTCTCATTGACTGTGCTCGCGGTGCGCTCGGATGGGTTGACCTTGGGCGGGATCGGCTGGGTCCTGTCGCCCGAGGGCGGAAGAAAGAGGAGATTCTGGCTTCCCGAAGAGGTGTTGATCGGGATCGGGGCGGGAGGCATCCTGGCTTTGATAGGGTGGCTCGTGACCGGTCCGCTTATTATGCTCTCGGCTCAAGCGTTCGGTGATGTCGGGCGGTTACCGATAGGCTTTGATGCGACACCGGCCTGGCTCGTTGCCGTCACCCTTTTCGCGGGCGTTACCCATGAGACTCTGTATCGCGGTTATGCTCTGCGGGTCTTGGGTGAGCGCAACGGGGTCGTCTGGGCGGTGGTCATCTCGTCCATCTTCTTCGCCCTCTTCCATTGGCCGCAAGGCCTGGTGACGGCTGTCAGTATCGTACCCGACGGGATCTTCCTGTGTCTGCTTGCGCTCTGGCGGCGAAACCTGTGGGCGCCGCTGGCGGCGCATGCGGGCTTCAACCTGGCGTCGCTACTGCTAGCTTTCTAACGGACGGCCCGTCTAGAACGCGCATTCCCCAGCCGCACAGCCGCCGCCGTACTCTACTTCCGCTTTGACGGCCGGCTCCGGCTCATGGCGGCCGATCGTCAATACTTGCGACGCTTTGCTGCCGTACCGGTAGACCATGGTGCCTTTGCAGCCTAGCTCATGCGCGAGCAGGAATACTCTTTCGACATCTTCCCGGGTGGCGTCTTCCGGAAGATTGA
>DAOUYN010000138.1 GCA_030666075.1 Actinomycetes bacterium
GGCCCGCGCGCAAGGCTCGCGGATAATCGCGGTCGGCACCACTACCGTGCGCGCGCTCGAATCCTGGGCGCGGTCCCCAGCAGGGGAACAGCCCGGGCGGTATCGGACCGATATCTTTATCCGGCCCGGGTTCGAATTTAAGCTGACGGACGCCGTGTTGACCAACTTTCATTTGCCCCGTTCCACCCTGATCGTCATGGTGTCGGCCTTCGCCGGCTCCGAACTTGTCCGGCGCGCATACCAGGAAGCGATAGAGAACCGATATCGTTTCTATAGCTTCGGCGATGCCATGCTGCTACTGTGAGTCGCCTATGTCTCTTACATTCGATATAACAGCTACCGATGGCCGGACCGCCGCCCGGCGCGGACGGGTGACGACATCTCACGGGGTCTTCGAGACGCCGGTCTTCATGCCCGTCGGCACCAGGGGTTCTGTGCGGGGCATGACTCCGGAAGAGGTCAGTGAGGTCGGAGCAGAGATCATTCTGGCCAACGCCTACCACCTCTATCTTCGACCAGGGCAGCGCTTGGTGGAGAAGGCCGGCGGTCTACACGAATTCATGAACTGGCCCGGCCCGATCCTGACTGATAGCGGTGGGTTCCAAGTCTTTAGTCTAGGGGATGCGACCCGTCTCTTTTCGGATGGGGTCGAATTTCGCTCCATGGTCGATGGGGCCAAGCATTTCTATACGCCCGAGTTGGCCCTGCGCGTCCAGGAGGCGCTGGGTTCTGATATCGCCATGCCTCTCGACCACTGCCCACCCTATACGGATGACCGGGAGTTGGTGGCTAAAGCGGTTGAGACGACTACCCGCTGGCTGCGCCAGACGGTCGACGTGAAGAAGCGCGAGGATCAGGCCTTATTCGGTATCGTTCAGGGGGGCGTATTCGCGGATCTTCGCCGGGAGAGCGCTGCCCAGATAACCGCCCTCGACCTTCCCGGCTATGCGATCGGCGGACTCTCGGTCGGCGAGCCTCTCGACATCGGCTTGGAGTCGTTGGCGCAGACCGTGCCGCTGCTTCCTCCCGAGCGCCCGCGCTATTTGATGGGCGTCGGATCCGTATTGGAGATCGTCAAGTCTGTGGGCTTGGGCGTAGACATGTTCGACTCTGTTTTCCCCACCCGTGTGGCCCGCAACGGCACCGCTCTGACCTCGGTAGGGCGCCTTAATATTCGCAACAGTCGCTTTTCAGATGACTTGGGGCCGCTCGATCCCGACTGCGGCTGCTACACGTGCCGTCGGTATTCGCGAGCCTATATCAGACATCTATATATGTGCAAAGAAATACTCCCGCTGCGGTTATTGTCAGGTCATAATCTGGCTTTTACGATCGATTGCGTTGCTCAAGCGCGTCGGGCGATCGAGGAGAGCCGTTACGATGAGTGGCTTGATAGTTTTTCGGCTAGGATGGAATAATAGTAAGCGATGGCCGGGCGGCCTTTGGCGGCTGCCCGCGGACTCGGAGGTAATCGATTGGATCCCGGACTGATTCAGATAGTATGGATAGCTTTTCTCTTTATCGTCTTCTATTTGCTGATTATTCGCCCGCAGCAGACGAAGATGAAAAAACGTCAGCAGCTCATATCGGAGCTGCGTGTCGGCGATCGCATTGAGACTGTCGGCGGCATTCAAGGGGTCATCATGTCGCTCGATAGCGAATCACTGGAGCTGCAGATAGCCCCGGAAGTCACCGTAACTTTAATGCGTCGCGCTGTCGCCGGGCGGGTCGGTTCCGAGGAGTAACTCGTCCGTTTGAGCTCATTAGACAGGTCTGAGGAGCCGAGCTATAATTACTCCGCTATGAAGCAAATCGAGCAGGACATCTTTGACGATATCAAGGCCGACAAGGTCTTTCACGCCTATCTCGAGCAGGCCGATAAGGCGATGGCGGCTCTCGGCTATACCGAACACGGTTTCCGCCACGCGGAGCTAGTCGCGGCTATCAGCGCTAACGTCATGAGGCGGCTGTCATTTCCGGAGCGTACAGCTCAGATAGCCGCGGTCGCCGGGTATCTCCATGATATCGGCAACTCGGTCAGCCGCAGTTTTCATGGCGTATCCGGGGCCTTATTGGTCAAGTCGCGCTTGGAGGAGAAGAAATTTTCCCCGCCGGAGATAGCCATGATAATGAGCGCCATCGGCAACCATGAGGAAGAGTACGGCTGGTCGACTAGTGAAGTGAGCGCTGCCGTGATCTTGGCGGACAAGTCCGATGTCCACCGCTCGCGGGTGGCCAACCCCGATATCGCTGATTTTGATATCCACGATCGAGTCAACTATGCCGCTGAGCGTTCGTTTCTCCGAGTAGATGCTGAGAGCGGCTTCATTACTTTGGAAATAGATATCGATACGAAGATCAGTCAAGTCATGGAGTACTTTGAAATCTTCCTATCGCGTATGATAATGTGTCGCCGGGCAGCCGAGTTCTTGGATTCCAAATTCAGCCTAATGATCAACGGTACAAGACTACTGTAATAAGGGGCCTGTTTGACCCAAAAACAGAAAGACTCGTTATCGATCACGCTTGCGGTCGTCTTGGCGATCGCAGCGGTGCTTTTAGTCTACTTTACGCCCCCTAAACTCGGACTCGACTTGCAGGGCGGTCTACTCCTGGTCCTTTCGGCGGAGTCGACCGAAGGCGGAGAGGCGACCGAAGAAGAGATAGATCAGGCCCAGTTCATCATCGATGAGCGGGTCAACGGCCTTGGCGTTACCGAACCGCAGATCGAGCGCCAGATCGGTACGCCGAATATCATCGTGCAGCTGCCAGGAATAAAGGACCCTGAAGAGGCGGTCAGTCTTATCCGCAGCACCGCCCTGTTAGAGTTCAAGGAAGTCGTCGATCAAGTGGCGGTCGATCCGGAAAAGCGTTACGGTCCGACCTTGATGACCGGCAAAGCCATCCAAAAAGCACAAGTCGGCACCGACGATCTCGGCCGGGCTTCAGTTGATTTCACGCTGACAAACGAAGGCTCGCAGAAGTTTGAAGAAATAACGGCTGACCTGTCCCAAGGGAACCGTCAGTTGGCCATCATCCTGGACGGCAAGGAAATGTCCGCCCCGAACGTCAACGATACGATCAGCGGCGGGCAAGGAACCATCACGGGTTCGTTCTCGTTTAAAGAGGCCCGGGAGCTGGCGCTAGTCTTGAACACAGGTGCTTTGCCGGTCAAGTTCACCATCGCCCAAAAGCAGACTGTCGGTCCGACGCTCGGAAAAGAGTCTCTCGATCAGGCCTTGCTGGCCGGTATCGTCGGTCTGGTGCTGGTCGCCTTTTTTATGCTGATCATGTATCGGGGCCTCGGGCTCATCTCGATCGCCGCGCTCGTCTTGTTCTCCTGTCTCTTCGGCGGCATGCTGACTTTGATCGGTTCGACGCTGACCCTACCCGGTATCGCCGGCATCATCCTGACTATCGGCCTGGCGTCCGATTCGGGTATTGTCTACTTCGAGCGTTTCCGCGAAGAGTATCGTCGGGGCCGCGAACCGCGGGCCGCGGCCAAGATAGGTTACGGACACGCTTTTCGCACGATCATCGATGCCGACGCGACCACTTTGATCATCGCCGGCACCCTGATAGCCCTTTCATATCTATACTTTGGGGCCGGTCCGGTCCGCGGATTCGCGATCACGCTTAGTATCGGCATCGTCTTGGATGTCTTCGTTTCATTCTTCTTCACTCGCCCGACTCTGATCAAGCTGTCCGTCCTCAAAGTATTTAAGAATCCGACCTTCGTCGGCGTCCGAAGGAGTGAATCGTGACCAATTTCGATTTTGTCGGGCGCCGGGCTATTTG
>DAOUYN010000155.1 GCA_030666075.1 Actinomycetes bacterium
ACGACGGCCCGAAACCGGATGACCGGGGAAGGCTTGGCCAACTCGTTCGTCAACTTGATATGGAAGAACAAGCGACGCTACGGCGGTTACATGATCCATATCGGCGTGGCGATGATCTTTGTCGCCTTCATCGGCGGACCATTCAAGCACACGGTCGAGAAGAGCCTCAAGCCGGGTGACGCAGTTAACATTCGCAACTACAAAGTCGTATTTGACGGCATGCGCGATCTGCCGAGGAAAAACAAACTGACGGTCGAGGCGACCATGTCGGTCTTCGACAAGAAGAGCGGCAAGAAGCTCGGCGTCGTTAAGCCGCAAAAAGACTTTTTTCAGGAAACCGGGAGCCAGCCGGAACAACCCTGGACCAGAGTAGCGGTCCGTTCGACGTCCAGGGAGGACCTCTACTTCATCTTCTCGCCCGATGAGCAGGGTCGCGAATTGGCCAGCTTCAAGATAGTCGTCAATCCGCTGATGCGATGGATGTGGATGGCCGGGTTCGTGATGACCTTTGGTACTGTTATCGCGCTCTGGCCCGACGAGGGCGAGAAACGTCGCTTAGCGTCGATTTACTCCAGGGAGGCGGTCACTAGTGAAGTTTAAGAGATGGATAACGGTACTGGTAGTTATGGTCTTTTTTGTCCAGGGACTCTCAGGAACCGCTCTGGCCTTAACGGTGGATGAGATAGGAAACAAGCTCCTATGTACTTGCGGTTGCCAAGACCCGTCTTTAACGGCCTGTGATTGCCAGGTCGCCGATACCATGCGTGGGGAGATCAGCGAGCAGATAGATGCAGGCAAGGGAGAGGCAGATATTATTACTTTCATGCGCGGGAAGTATGGCAACGAGATAACGAACGCGCCGGATAAGTCCGGTTTTGACCTGACAGCTTGGCTGATGCCTTTCGCGGTCGTCTTTGCCGGTTCGGTAGGCGTCGTCAAGGTCATGAGTAATTGGATCAAGAAGGGCAAGGGCAAGGACGATGACGGCGATCACACGGACGATGGTGATGGTGGCCCGGACGATGGTGTGGACGATGGTGTGGACGATCGGGTCGAGTCAGAACTTAAGGAATTCGGGTGGTAAATAGTGGATAATTCAGTTTTCTCAGCGCTTGTGATGACGTTGGTCCTTTTTGGGGCCGGCCTGTACATCTTCGAACCGTTCATCCGCCGAGGGACAGTGTCTTTGCGCGACGACTACGCGGAAACACCACTGCAAGGTCTGTTGTCGCAAAAAGACACCATCTATTCGGCTCTGAAGGACTTGGAGTTCGACTATCAGACCGGCAAGCTTTCTGATGATGATTACGAGGAGCTGCGCAAGAAGTTCACTGCCGAGGCCTCGACTGTCTTGGAGGAGATCGATTCTATGCGCTCCGGTAAGAATGGTGGCTCGAAGGCCGGCAAGAAGAGCCAGAAGACAGCATCCGCCACGGCAGTGAAAGAACGCACTTGCGATAAGTGCGGCTTTGCTCATGAAGAGGACGATAAATTCTGTCAGAGTTGTGGGGCCGACCTGGTCTGAGGCGTACGATTTCTAAGTCACTAAGGGGCGCGACAAGTGAAGGGGGAGTGACGGGCGGCCGAGGCCTTTGGCAGGCCTGTCGTTTCATATGAACGAGATCGAAGCTAAGAATATATGCCGTTCGTTCGGGCGCCGGGACGTTCTTAAGGACGTCAGTTTCACGCTTGAGAAGGGCGGGTTCCTCTCCATCTTCGGCCCGAACGGGGCCGGGAAGACGACACTGGTCAAGATACTTTCGACGCTCTTGTCTCCAAGCAGCGGGGAAGTGCATATCGCCGGCATCAAGCTCGATGACGATCCGACCGACATCCGCAAACAGATCGGGCTTATTTCCCATCAACCCCTCCTCTACCTGGACCTCAGCGCTTACGAGAACCTGATCTTCTATGGGACTCTATATGGGGTCGACGATCTCGAGGAGCGGGCCGAGAAGTTGCTCGAGCAGGTCGAGCTGACACACCGGCGTCACGATCTAGTCCGGACATTCTCCAAAGGGATGCAGCAGCGCCTGACGATCGCACGCTCGCTCATCCACGGCCCGTCGATCCTCTTTCTGGACGAGCCGCATTCCGGGCTCGATCCGCACGCGATGGACATCCTGGACGGACTGATCGAGTCGATCCGGGCCGACCACACCTTCGTCATGGTCACGCACAACTTACGTAAGGGGCTGGATCTGGGGAGCGCCGCCATGATCATCGAGGACGGTCGGATCATCTTCCACAAGGGGAAACAGGACATCGACGAGACCGAGTTCGAGGAAGTCTACCGCGTCGCTGTACGGGGCGAGGTCCAATGAAGCCTTTTAAACAGTTCTGGGTGATCCTAAAGAAAGACATCATCATGGAGATGCGGACCAAGGAGATGCTCGTCTCCATGCTCCTGTTCGTGATGTTGACGATGATCATCTTCAACTATGCTTTCCGGGCCGACCGTAACGACCTGACGCCCTTCGGCGGGGGACTCTTGTGGCTGGCCTTCATCTATACGGCGTTCCTCGGCATGAACCGCTCTTTCGTTCACGAAAAAGACCAGGGGTGCCTCGAGGGCCTGCTCTTGAGCCCCGTAGACCGCTCGATCATCTATGTTTCCAAGATGGCCGGCAACCTGATCTTCTTATCGGCAGTCGAGTTTGCCGCCGTGCCGATATTCACGATGTTCTTTATCAGCTTTCCTTATTACATGCACCCCGACAAGCTGGGAATATTCCTGCTTGGATTGGTGCTTAGCAATATCGGTATCGCCGCGGTCGGCACTTTTGTGGCGACGCTCGCGGTCAATACGAATCGCCAGGACCTACTTTTGCCTATCCTGGGCCTGCCGTTATTGATGCCCGTGGTGGCGCCGGCTGTTATCATCAGCGGTACGATCATGTCCGGCTCGACCAGCAAGCACGAGATGGAATTAGTGTATGAGTCTCTGAAAATACTGGCAGCGTATGATATTATCTTCTTCGTCGTGATCGCGATGATCTACGACTTTATCCTAGGAGAGTGAGCTTTTTGTCTCTGAGAATGAAACTTTTCTACGCTCTAACAGTTGCATCGGTCGGACTGACCTTGTTTGGCCTGTACGGGACCTTTTGGTGGACCCCGCTCGAGGTCAACGAGATCGGCTTCACGCAGAAGATCTTCTATTTCCATGTGCCCATGGCCATTACTTCCGGCATCGCTTTTGCGATCACCATGGTGGCGTCGGTATTGTTTTTGATAACCAAGAACCTTAAGTGGGACACCTGGGCCTACGTCTCGGCTGAGCTCGGACTTCTCTTTGGGACGGCGCTGTTGTGGATGGGGATCATCTGGCAGCGCTCTACGTGGGGCGTCTGGTGGACATGGGACCCCCGTCTGACCAGCTTTTTGGTCGTCATGCTCCTATACGGAGCTTATTTCGTCTTGCGTTCGTCCGTCGAGACA
>DAOUYN010000061.1 GCA_030666075.1 Actinomycetes bacterium
TTTAAGATCACTTTTCCCGTTTTCTGTTCTCCTCTGCGTCGGACAACCTAATATAGATCGGCAGTACCTTAAAGTATGCGCCGATCTCTTCCATACTTATTCTTTCCTCGGCGAGCTTAATTAAAACAGAAGCATTCGGTATCCACTGGGTTTGTGGGGCGTACTCTACTTCACGGGCAATCGCCAGCTCGTTTGGATATTGGTTCAACCCCTCGCCGGCCAGCACCACCTTGGCGCCCAGCTCCTCCAGCTCACGAGCTAGATCGGCCGGACGGAGGACACGGTAGTCGCCGAGCCGCCGCCCACTCCCGTCGAAAGAGGCAGTGTAGATCTCCTTGCGTTTGGCGTCTGAGATAGGAAAGATTCTGGACTTTGAAGAGTCGCCAGTCTTTGCGTTGGCTGCTTGGCGTGCGATTACATCCAAGGTCGAGACGCCGACAAGCGGTTTATTGAGGGCCCGCGCCAATCCTTGGGCTGTCGAAACGCCGATGCGCAGCCCGGCGAAGGAGCCGGGGCCGATACCGACGGCGATCGCATCGAGGTCCCGGCGGTCCAGGCCGGCCTTCTTGAACAAGGAGTCTATGACGGGCAGGAGGCGCCCCAGGTGGGCGCGGGGCGCCGGTTCGTGGTAATGCGCCTCGATCCGTTTGCTCGTTCCCAGGGCAGCGGTCAGCTGATCGGTGGCCGTGTCGAAGGCGAGGATCACGCTGCTTGTGCCAATATCTTTGCCAGCTCGCGGGAACGTTCCCCGAAAGCCTCGACGATGAAAAGGCGCTGCTCGATGCGGTTGAGATCACGATGTATTTCCAAGCGCAGATGGTCGCGGGGGAGGATCTGCGCGATCTTATCGCCCCACTCTATAACCGTGGCGCCGTCCCCGAAGAAGTATTCTTCGTACCCGATCGCTTCGAGTTCGGCGATCTTCTGGATCCGGTAGACGTCGAAGTGATATAGAGGAAGCCGTCCCTCGTAAACCTTCATGATAGTAAAAGTAGGACTGGTGACGGGTTCGTCCACGCCCAGGCCGGCCGCTAGCCCTTGAGCAAAGCGGGTCTTCCCGGCGCCGAGGTCTCCGGTGAGCGAGATGATGTCTCCAGGGGCCAGCGCGGCCCCCAGGGCCTGTCCGAGGTTCCTGGTCTTTTCCTCGGAGTCGGTCATCACCTCATCTTTGCTTAACGGTCCCATCCTATTGCCCAAAGAGGTCCATCTGCTCTTGGCTTTCGTCGCTCGAGGGCTCGGGTTCGTCGTCGACCGAGAGCAGATATTTCAGCTTATGGAAGTCTTCTATTAGAAGCTGCTTGGTCGCGCCGCTGTATAAACCGGCGGCCGGGTGGTAGGTCGGGAAGAGGCGTCTTCTGCCTACATGGATAAGCTCGCCGTGAATGCGCGAGATACTGATATTCTGGCGCAGAACGACGCTGGTCGCGTGTTTGCCGAGAGTGCAGATTATCTTTGGCACTATTAATTCGTCTTGTTTGCGCAGGAAAGGACGACAGTGTTCGATTTCCTCCGGCAGCGGGTCGCGGTTGCCTGGAGGGCGACACTTCAACACATTCGCTATATAGATATCGCTCCTGGACAGACCGAGAACAGTGTCGAGCAGCTGATCGAGGAGGCGGCCGGCGGCGCCGACAAAAGGTTCGCCGCTTTGGTCTTCATGGAAGCCGGGGGCCTCTCCGATGAACATCAGATCGGCTGTAGGGCTGCCCACTCCAAAGACGATCTTGGTCCTGGTCTTCGCTAGCGGACAGGCGACACACTTGTTGATGTGGCGCTCAAGTTTATCCAGATCGGTGATGTTCGCGAGATCAGTCTCAGGCACAGTCTCTCCTGTCGGGATCACCATTCAGTGACAAGTGGAGCAATTGCTCGAACTGCAGCTGGAGCAGCCCGAATCGGAGGAGGTCGTTTCGCCGCCTCCACCGCCCGAACGGACGCCGAAAGTGGAGAACCGTTTCTTGACATCGCCTGATCCGCAGACCGGACAGGTCGGTTTGGCGCCGCTTCCGGCGCCGACACCCACCAGGCGCTCAAATTGCTCCTGACATTTTAAGCAGTCGAACTCAAAGATCGGCATAGCAAAACACCTCGATCAGATGATACCGCAACACCATGACCTCTTGAAGCAGAAAAAAGCATGTGAACGTTTTCGCAAAGCAGGGCTATTCGGGATCGTATTCGGGAAGGTAGTTAATACCAGAATAGTCCATGACCCATCCGAAGGTTGTTTAATATGCAGGAGATTATCGAACGCGAAAATATCCGCGAGCAAAAATTCAAAGAAACCTGGAATGGGGTTCTCGGCGACGCATTCACTGATCTTTCGTCTTACTATGACGCCGCCAACAATGTCGCCAGTCTCGGCATGTGGAATAAATGGCGCAAAGACTTCACCTCCGGAATAGCCTTGACGCCGGGCATGAGAGTTTTGGATGTTTGTGCCGGCACCAACGCCGTCAGCATACAACTTCTTAAAAAGCAGCCCGAATTGCGAATCACAACGATCGATCGCAGTCAGGCCATGCAGGAGGTCGGGGAAGAGCGCATTAGGCGACTTGGGTTCGAGGTCGAGAGCGTTATCAGCGATGTACATAAACTGCCGTTTCCCGATAATACTTTTGATACCGTTATTCTCGAAGCCGCCTCCAGACACCTTCGGTTAGTGGAAGTTTTTTCGGAGGTTCTCAGGGTCCTTAAACCGGGCGGAAGCTTCCATCATTGCGACATGCTCAAGCCGAGCAGCAAACTTCTCGAACAAGCCTACCTTACCTACTTAAAGGCCAGCATGTTCGCGACCGGCCGTATTTTTCGCAGTAAGGGCAACGTCTGGAGCTGCGCCGACTATTTTATCGAAGCCATCCGAGAATTTTATACACCCGAAGAACTCTCTCGGCTGATGCGATACGTTGGATTCGTCGATGTCACCGACAGAAGCATCTTCGGCGGGATCGTCGCATTTCACGAAGGCACCCATGCCGCCCTCAACTCCGAGCCGGAACAAACAAAACACGGATCGCTGAGCGCTAGACCCTGAACGTGGCGACTTGGGCAGCGTCATGACATAGAGTGCACCATGGCGTACCGTCGTGGTCAAACTCTTTGCTTGCATCGTGGCATTCCATGCAGACGCTGAAGTCTTTCTTGGCTTCCTTGCCGTGGGCCGTTCGCCAAACGGGATCATCATGACCTACCGGTAGGTCAAAATCTTCCGTATGGCACGCGGTGCAGGCGGTCGGCGGTTTTTTACCGTTTCCTATCAGACTCAGCGTCTCTTCGCTGCGCGACTCCGCGTTGCCGCTGTGACACCTTAGACAACCATGTTTCATGGTTAGAAAATCCTCGTAATGGAAGCCCTCTGCTTCCTTCCACTCCGACTTCAAGGGCTCGAAGTCCTCGGCCCCTTTGTGGGCTATCCGGTTATGACAGACCGTGCAATCCAGTCCGGCTTCTTTGTGCGCCAGGTGGTTCATTTTAATGCCTTTCGAGAACGTAAACTTGCGGTTCTCGTTGGTATGGCATCGCTCGCATCGTTCTCGGGGGGTGAGAGCCTGGCTTACGTGGCTATGTTCGTTGATCGGTTTCGGTTCCGTGCCTAGAGCGGTGGCTATCATTCCGACTGGAGCATCGTATAGCTTCAACTTAAGCAGGTGCCTGATCGAGCCTACATCCATATGACACGCATAACACGTGACCTGCGAATGGGCCGAAGCTTTCCAGGATTGCCACTGGGGACTCTGGCTGTGACATGCCTTTCCGCAAAAAGTCGGGTGCGACGCCAAGGGAAATATCGCCGCTAGAGAGAAGAGGAGAAATATTACAGCCGCGCCGCTAAGCAAAGCAAAGCGAAGTCTTTGCGCCGGATCTTTCCAGTCTATTCTCGATATTATTGGTAACCGCAATCGTGGACCCGCTCTTCTTTCTCGGGAAAGCCATTGGTTCCCTCGGTATTGTACAAAGCTTCACAAGCGATATCAATAGATTGAAACTAAGGTGCAATCAAGGACACCCTAGTTAGCTATGGGGTTAGTTCCAGGGACACGTACCTAATTAATCTCTTAGGAAATAATTAGGTACGTGTCCCTGGAACTAGGTGAACAGAGTTTGAGCGGTGTTGTAGTGGATGTCGATGACATCGGCGGTCCGCCGGGCATAGCCGCCGGCGAGCACGGCGAAGACAGGGATACCGCGCCGCCCCGCTTCGCCAATGACTATCCGGTCTCTCTCAAGGAGGCCCTGCTTCGAGATTCCCAAACTCCCAAGCTGGTCATCTTCGTAAGGGTCGGCCCCGGCTACATAGCAGACGGCCTCGGGAGCGTGTTCGTCATATATCCGGGGAACGGCGTGGGCGAGACGTTCTAGATATAGCGCGTCTCCGGCTTGGTCGGGGAGACCGATGTCCAGATCGCTCTTTTGCTTGACCGGATAGAGGTTCTCCTGATGAATGGAGAAAGTGAAGACATCGGGGTCCCGGGCAAAGCAGACGGCCGTGCCGTTGCCTTGGTGGAGATCACAGTCGATGACAGCGAACCGTTTTGCCGCCCCCTCGTCCTGGAGAGTGCGAATGGCGATGGCGATATCGTTTAGGTAGCAGAAACCTTCAGCGTGGTCGGGGAAGGCGTGGTGCCAGCCGCCGCCTATGTTCAACGCCCTTTTGCGTTCGAGGGCGGCTCGCGCGGCCATAACGGTTCCGCCGGTTGTCAGCAAGAAGAAGTCTCTGATCGCTTCGTCCAGAGGTATCTCGGACGACCGGGTGGCCGGGGTGTACTCGAAGTTCATAAAGTCTCTGACGTAGTCCGGCAGGTGAACGAGAGCCAGGTCGCCGCCCGTTGCCGGTTCGGCCTCGACCATGTCGACTTGCTCCAGTTGCCCTTCTGCCTGTAAGCGCGCGTGCAGCAGCCAATACTTATCGGTCGGGAAGACATGCGGCCCGAAAGAGACCTTAAGCTTTTCAGAATAGATGACGGCCGGCTTTTCGCTCATGGTTTCACCTGGCTGTTGATTATACCAAAAACGCTTGTTCCTTCACCTTGACATCCCCTGATGCCGGGACTAATCTTACCTGAAAGTCGCGGTTGGTCGGGGTGTTAGCTGTCGCCGAGCAGCCCGGGAATGGGAGTTCATCGATGTACGTTATTGTCGTTGGTTGTGGCCGGGTCGGTTCGCAACTGGCGACTTTTCTTTCTGAAGAAGGCCACGATGTGGCCATCATCGATAAGAACGCCGACTCGTTTCGCCGTTTAGGCTCGACATTCAACGGTTTGACCATCAAGGGCCTCGGTTTTGATCAAGATATTCTAAGAGAGGGCGGGATCGAGAAGGCCGATGTCTTTGCGGCCGTCACCGATCTCGACAATACCAATATGATGGCCGTCGAGGTAGCGACGAAGATTTTCGATGTTCCCAGGGCCATCGCCCGCCTTTACAATCCCAATCGCTCCCTTACTTATCAGAAGCTAGGCCTGGAGTTCATCTGCGGCACGACGATGCTGGCCGAGAAGCTTTTAGAGTCCATCATCGCCCCCGATGTCGAGATAATCTCGACTTTGGGCAGTCTTTGCCTGGTGCGGGCGGTCGCCAATGACTGGCTGGCCGGAAAGACCGTCAGAGACGTGGACGGCGAGACCGACTTCAAGATAATCACGATCATCAGGGGGCCCAAGAATGTCTTTATCGAGCCGACCACTAAGATCCGCCGCCACGATCAATTGATAATCATCTCGAAGAAGGAACTGCTGGCTCAGGTCGAGAAGATGGCGCGAGTGGGGACCGGAGAATGAGGGTGGTAGTCAACGGCGGGGGCAAGGTCGGCTCTTTCTTGGCGGCCGCCATTGTCAAGAATGACCATGACGTCACCCTGATCGAGAGACGCGCTGAGGTCTCTGAAAAGGTGGCCAGAGAGGTCGAAGGGGCGCTCGTCATTCTAGGGGACGGTTGTGATGTGCGCGACCAGGACGACGCGGGCGTCGGTGATGCTCAAGTCTTCGTTTCAGTCACCGGAGATGACGATGATAATCTGGTCGCCTGCCAGATCGCCCAAGGTGTTTTCTCTGTTCCCAGAGTGATCGCCCGGGTCAATAATCCTAAGAACAAGGAGATATTTATCGCCCTGGGGATCGAAGCAGTCAGCTCGACGACGATCATCTCCAGGCTGATCGAGGAAGAGATATCGATCGGCGACATCGTCACCCTTCAGACCCTCAAGCAGGGTCATCTCGCCCTCGTCGAGATAGATCTGCCGGGG
>DAOUYN010000106.1 GCA_030666075.1 Actinomycetes bacterium
AGCATTTTTGGCCGGCTGACGAGCATTTTGCCGCCGACCGCGAGGCCCTCACGGAGGTTCTTGAAGAAATGATCTCGCGAGACATGCGAGTCTCGATGTCCATCAATGCTTCGGTCGATACTATCTTGCGCGATGAGGACATCCTTCATCTTTACAAGAAAGCCGGGGTCGACTTTGCCGCTCTCGGAGTCGAGTCAGACAATGACGAAGTCGTCGATAGTTTCGGCAAGAGTTCGTATGCGATGGCCACGCGGGCGATGGAGCTTCTTCGAAAGCACGGCATACTTTCATGCGCGAACGTCATCTTCGGTTTGGAAGATGAGACCTTCAAGACGATTTGGCGCCGGTTCTTGAGGCTGCGCCGAATGGATCCGGATTTTATTAACGCCACGTATCTGACGCCCCACTTCTGGACGCCGCTCGGCGCCAAGGTGCCGCTGGACAAGGTGATCGAACCGGACACATCACGCTGGGGTTATCGCAATCAGGTCGTGGCCACTCCCAACTTGACGCCCGGACAACTTTTCTTTGGAGTCAAAGCGACCGAGTTCTTCTTGCATATTCGGCCATCGCGGGTCTGGCGGGCGATCTTCCCGCACGACCGGGTTGTCGGGCGCATGGGCATGAACGCTCTGTATCGAGCCTTGATCGTCTGGATGATCGAGGTCGCTAACGATAGGCCAAAGAACGTCGTCCGAACGGGCGAGTTCGCGGCGCACGAGAAGTCCGTGCGCATTCTCTTTCCTCGCGCAAGCCGAAAAGAACGACGCTAGAAAACTCTACTGCAGCAGGGACGAGAACTGCCGGGCATGATCTTCTTCGGCCGATAGTATCTGCTCAAAAAGATCCCTGGTGACAACGTCGCCGTCTGTGTCCGCCTGATCTATTACTTTACGATATAGGCTGATCGTATCCTTCTCGGCCGCCAGGTCATCGGCGATCATCTCTTCCAGGTTCCCGCCGACCTTGACCTCGACCGGCTTGGTCGTCGGGGTCACCCCGTAATAATCGAGCCGCTCGGCGATATCCTCGGCGTGCTTCATCTCCGCGATCGAGATCTTCTTGACCATGTCCCTGAAAGGGGGACTGTCCAGTCCCTTGCCCATCACGTGATGCCACATGTACTGGGTGGAAACAGCCAACTCCCGAGCCACGCTTTGTTGCATTAAGTCGATCAATTCCTCGCTCAAACGTATCACCTCCATAAAAACTAGACACCTGAATGACTCGGTTATTCCCTAGGGGATACGAAAATCACCGACCCGGGTATGAAATCACGGTGAAACCGGTGGAGATATTCAGCTTTGAATCTGGCCCGGAAGCAGCGTACGCGGCCTCTCATTATTTCCTGACGCCGGACGGTGCGTGGCTGTTCGATGCGCAGTTGCTAAGAGACGAGGCGGAGGACCTCGCTATGCAGATGGCAGAGGACATACCCGGGGCCGAGATCGATTCAGTCTTCATTACTTCAGCCCGTCTGGAGCACTATGCATCTCTTGGTGTTCTCACTGCGCAACATAGACCGCATGTTTACGCGACGGCCGCAGACAAGAAGCGCATCACGACCGGCGCCGGGCAGCGACTGGCCGCGCTCAAGGAAGCGTACGGGCCGCGTGCACCTGAAGTGCTGGTGTTCCCTGAGGAAACGGTGCGCACCTCCGAGCGCCGTCAATGGAAAGATCTTGAGGTCGACTTCCTCGACGTGGGCGCGCGTGAGCCCGCGGGAAACCTTGTCTGCTTTCTACCCGCCAAAAAACAGCTGATAGCCGGGGACCTGGTCTTCAATAAGGTCCACCCATTCCTCGATCGCCTTGAGATAGATAGTTGGGTGCGCTCGCTGGATATTTTGAGCTCATTGAGCCCAAAGACGGTCTATCCGGGTCACGGGCCGGTCGTCGGCGGCGAGGTGTTGACGCATCTCAAGCGATATCTGGCTCACTTTCGAGTCGCGGTCGGATACTTCGGGCGCCCGGGGCAAGAGCTGACTGACAACATATTGGACGGCGTCCAAAGTCTCATGGTCGACAAGTATCCCGACTACCAAGCGCCTGAGAACCTAGTTCAGGGCATCATCGTCGAATATGAAAGACAGTTCGGGCGCCGCGCTGCCTAAGGGCGGGGGATGCTCAGATGCCGTGTGTCAGGCGGTCCGCCAAGACAGGTGGAAGTCCGGCTGACAGTATCTTTTCGCGACAGTTCTCGATCGGGTATTCAACGCGTCGCCACTCTATCCAATCGTCTTTTGTGTCGATGATGGCGTATGCCGCCCGGGAATCGCCGTCTCGCGGTTGACCGACGCTACCGGGGTTGATGAGGACGCGGGAACCGAAGTCGCTGAGGTCAAAACGGTGTCCACTGCGCGGGACGAGGCGGTCGGTCTTAATGCCTCGGTGCGATTGAAAATATATGATCGGGCGATGAGTGTGGCCGCAGAACCCGCGCCCGTCTCCGACCGACTCGAAGGCCGCCTCGGCCGCGGTGATCGAATTCAGATAGCCCCAGATGGGATCGAGCGGTCCACCGTGCCAAAACAAAGACCGTGGCTCAATTATCAGTGACGGCGGCCGGTCCAGCCAGACACACTCCGTTTCTCCCAGGCGGGGTATCGTCCATTCGATCGCTTCGCGGCCCGCGGGAACAAAGCCTGTAACCGGCACGCGTCCCAGCGCCGCCAGATCGTGATTGCCGCTGACCCCGTGAAAGACACCGTCAAAAGCGGATAGCAATTCTATGCACCGCTCAGGTTCCGCCCCATAGCCGACGATATCTCCAAGAGACCACAGCTCATCGCAGGGACCGGCATCCTCCAGCACGGCGCCCAACGCATCTGCGTTGCTGTGGACATCGCTGATGATCAGCGCTCTTATCCCCAATAACGTCGTCCCCCGGCCCACCAGGAGGGCGGGTGCTCTTCGGCCTGACTCGCGGTGTAGTGGTGGGAAATCGAGCGGTCCATCAGAAAGGCTAGGGGTGTGAGAAGAGCCAGTACGGCAGCGCCAACGCCTGGTCCGGCCATGATCGTCATCATCAGCGCCATGACCAGCGCGGTGTACGTTCCGCCATAGGTCTGCCGGTCTCTAGTCATGATCGCGGCCAGCCACGGCACGAGGAGCATGCTGACAAAGAACAGGAAGACCAGCAGCCCCGCTTGCCAGGGCTGAAAGGGGTCGCGAGTCTCTTTGGGTACTTGTTCCAGCACTCCCGTCAGGATATCGATACGCTCGGTGATGGCCGCTCCCTCCTGTCGGCCTCCGGCCATATCGAGCTTTTTGGTCAGTTCAGCTCTGTCATCTCTGGTCAGCGGCGGTTTTAATCTGCTCCCGACCTTGGCCCGGACATCGTTGTCGTTGCCGATGAGCAGCAATAGACCATTCTCGAGGGTGGGGCGCCCCTGACGCCAGAAAGTGAACAGGGCGTCGCTGTAATCGGCGGCGGCGGGCGTATCGACGAGCACGACCACAATATCGTGGCCGGATATCCGCCGGTAGTGGTCTAATCTAGACGAGAGCGCCGCCTTTTCGCTGTCATTGAGGCGTCCGGAAAAATCATTCACGGAGCCGCGCGGTGACGGCAGATCAGTCTCGGTCGCAGCCAGGCTCTGAGCGGCTCCGAAAAGGAGCAGCGCTGCAAGTGCAATGAGTAAGAGTTTCCCGGACACGGCCCTATTCTAGCACCCGTTCGATATCTTGACCTAAGGGTATATAACTGACAAACTTAGCCGCTATGTTTGATACACTTTCGGACAGACTCCAGAACGTTTTCTCCAAACTCAAAGGCCACGGTAAGCTGACCGAGGCTGACGTCGACGTTGCTCTAAGAGAGGTCCGTCTGGCCCTCTTGGAGGCTGATGTCAATTTCAAAGTGGTCAAGGAGTTTGTCAAGAAACTAAGGGAGCGCGCCGTCGGCTCCGAGGTGCTCGATAGCCTTACTCCGGCCCAGCAAGTCATCAAGATAGTCAACGAGGAGATGGCGACATTACTGGGTTCGACCGAAAGCCGTCTGCCGATGGCCTCGCAACCCCCGACTGTCATCATGATGGTCGGACTGCAAGGCTCAGGCAAAACGACCTCCACTGCTAAGCTGGCAAACCTTTTGCGGTCGCAAGGGCGCAATCCCATGATGATCGCCGCCGATACCTACAGGCCGGCCGCCATCGATCAACTTAAGGCGTTAGGGGTTGAGAACGATCTGGCCGTCTTTTCAGTCGATGGTGTCCCCGAAGAGATCGTTGCCGCCGGTCTCAAACAGGCCGCGGTAGCCGCCCACGATGTCGTTATCGTCGATACCGCCGGGCGCCTGCATATCGATGAGGACATGATGGGTGAGGTCGTGCGGATCAAGGGCATCGCAAAACCGCATCAAATACTATTAGTGGTCGATGCGATGACCGGCCAGGACGCGGTCA
>DAOUYN010000084.1 GCA_030666075.1 Actinomycetes bacterium
CCGGGCGGGATCGTAGAGATATCGAACCCGATGACCGCGCGGCTATTTCGACCGGTGTTCTTCTTCGGATCCTGCGATTCGATCTCTAACTCGTTCTTAACGCCATAATTGAGGTCTTGCTTGTCCTGCTTGAGCATGGCGTCTTTAGTCGCCGAAAAAGTGATGCTGTTGATGACGGCCCCGGCTGGGGTTACCGTCAACGACAGCAATACACTGATGAAGCCTATCCAAGCTGCGGTTTTCGCCCGTTTTATCACAGGATAAAAATACAGGCTATGCAGCTATCTGGCAATCAAGCGCCGGGCTATCGTCTAGTATTTGATGAGCGAAACAAAGTCCTCGGCGCTGAGGCTGGCTCCGCCGACAAGAGCCCCGTCGATCTCGGGCTCCTCCATCAATCTGCTGACGTTGCCGGGTTTGACGCTGCCGCCATAGAGTATGCGGACCTTCTGGGCCGTTTCCGCCCCATTGAGCGAACCGACCACTTCCCGAATATGACGGATGACCTCATTGGCGTCCTTGGGTTCGGCCACTCGACCGGTGCCGATAGCCCAAATAGGTTCATAAGCGATGACGAGGCTCTCAGAGAAGTCTCCATCGACGCCCGCCAAGCCCCCTTTGATCTGTGCGGCAACCACATCGGTCGTCCGGCCGGATTCCCGTTCTTCCAGGTTCTCCCCGACGCAGAGGATAGGTTTGATCCCGTGACCCAGAGCGGCGTGGAGCCGTTTATTGACGGTGTCATTGGTCTCCCCGAAAAACTGACGTCTCTCCGAGTGACCGACGATGACATACTCAACGTCCAGCTGCTTGAGCATGAGCGGGGAGATCTCTCCCGTGTACGCCCCTTCGTCCTCCCAAAAGACGTTTTGAGCGCCCAGCTTCATCTCGTATTTATCGTATTCGAGGGTGACGCCCACACTCTTGAGCGCTGTGAATGGTGGACAAACGACGACCTCGACAGCGGTACTCCCGTCGAGATCGTTTCCTATGGCCCGGACGAGATCGACGGCCTCGGCCGCATTCTTGTGCATCTTCCAATTACCGGCCATCATCGGCTTTCTTTTTGCCATAACCAGCCCCCTATTCTCTGTCTTCCAGGGCCTCAACGCCCGGCAACGACCGGCCTTCAAGGATCTTGAGGCTGGCCCCGCCGCCGGTTGAGGCAAAGGACACTTTGTCTTCCATATTGAACATCTTCAGGGCCGCGAGTGAATCGCCGCCGCCCACTATCGTCAATGAGCCGTATCCGGCTGCTTCCGAGACTGACCGAGCGACCGCCTTCGTCCCTTGGGCGAATTGAGGTATCTCAAAGACGCCCATCGGCCCATTCCAAAAGACCGTCTTAGCGGAGACCAGGACTTGGCTGAAGATATCGATCGTCTCGGGGCCTATATCGAGACCAAGCCAGTTTTCCGGGATAGAGTCGGCCGATACGAGCTTATAGTCGGCCGCCTCGGAAATCTCGCTCGCCGCAATGATATCTGTCGGCAAATACAAGTTGACTTTGTTGCGCTGGGCTTTCTCCATCATCTCTTTGGCCGCGTCCAATTGATCGAGCTCCACGATCGAGGAACCGATATTGTACCCCTTGGCCTTGAGGAACGTGAAGCACATACCGCCGCCGGCCACGATGCCGTCGACGACATCCAAAAAGCGATCGATCACTTTGATCTTGTCCGATATCTTGTTGCCTCCGAGGCAGGCGATAAAGGGGCGCTTAGGGTTCCTTAGAAACTGCTTGATGACGCTGACTTCTTTTTCAAGCAGCAGCCCGGCCACGGACGGCAAGTACTCTGTCACCCCGACAGTGGACGCGTGCGCCCGGTGAGCAACTCCGAAGGCGTCATTGACAAAAACCTCGGCCAACCCGGCCAGTTTTTTGGCAAAGAAGCGGTCATTGGACGACTCGCCCTCATTGAAGCGTAAGTTTTCCAAGAGCATGACCTGGCCATCCTCAAGTTCCTCGGTGGCTTGTGGTACATCACCGTCGACGGTCGAGTCCATGAACCGCACATCCGTATCGAGAAGTTCGGCCAGCCTGGCCGCGACCGGCGCCAGACTGAACTCCGGCAGCCGCTGCCCGTTCGGGCGACCCAGATGGCTGGCAAGGATGACTCTCGCCCCTCGTTTTCGGAGCAATTCGATCGTCGGGATGGCCGCTCGTATCCGACTATCATCAACGACGCGTTCCCCATCGAGCGGGATGTTAAAATCCACGCGCACCAGGACGCGGCGGCCCCGGACGTCGATCTGCTCAACTGTTTTCTTCGGAAAAAACTCTCGGGCGGCCTCTATTCGCGCTGCCCCCGACGCCGGCCCCGGCGCCGCTCGGAATCCTTCTCCCACCACGAACACTCCTTATGAAATATATTTGACTAGGTCGACCAAGCGCGACGAATAGCCCCACTCGTTGTCATACCACGAAAGTATCTTGATCATGTTCCCATTGACCATGGTCGATTGGGCGTCGAAGACCGAAGAGTGAGCGTTCCCGACTACGTCTATTGAGACGATCGGATCCTCTGTGTACTCCAGGATGCCCTTCATCGGCCCCTCGGCGGCCTCCTTGATCTTGCTGTTGACCGTCTCGATATCGGTCTCTTTCTCTACCTCGACGACAAGATCCACAATGGATCCATCGGCGACCGGAACGCGCAGGGCCAGACCATCGAGCTTTCCTTCCAATTCCGGAATGACTAAGCAGACGGCCTTGGCCGCGCCGGTCGAAGTCGGGATGATGGAGACCCCGGCCGCCCGCGAACGGCGCAGATCCTTGTGTAGGAGGTCGAGGATCTTCTGGTCGTTGGTATAGGCGTGACAGGTGGTCATAAAACCACGCTTGATGCCGAAGTTGTCCATCAAGACTTTGGCCACCGGGGCCAGACAGTTCGTAGTGCAGGAGGCGTTCGAAATTATCTTGTCATCAGGTTTGACATCGTCTTCGTTGACCCCGAGGACTACTGTAACATCAGGGTTCTTGGCCGGCGCGGAGATTATGACTTTCTTGGCTCCGGCCTCCAGGTGCTTCGAGGCATCCTCGCGCTTAACGAAGAGACCGGTGGACTCGATGACTATGTCGACGCCGAGCGCACCCCAGGGAATCGCGGCCGGATCCCGTTCCGCAAAGACTTTGACCGTCTTACCGTTGACCGTGATCGAATCAGCTCCAGCCGAGATGTCCGCCTGCAACACGCCGTGGATCGAGTCATACTTGAGCAGATGGGCCAGCCCCTCCGGCGTCGCCAGATCGTTTACGGCTACTATCTCCACGTCATCGTCTGGTAACGCGGCCCGGAAGACGTTCCTTCCTATGCGCCCGAAACCATTCACTCCAACCTTGATCGTCATTTAGCCTCCCTGTTGCTCACTACTACACTATAATTTGGCCGCATACGCCTGCAGCCGACTGATCCGATGGTACGCAGCCGATTTCGTCAGTTTCGGCTGACAAGCTTCCCCCAGCTCGACCAGGTTCGCTTGCGGGTTAGATAGCCGAGTTTCGGCTATCTCCTGCAAGGCCAGGGGGAGCTTGGCCAGCCCCACCATGGCCTCTATCTTGCCAATATCGCGTATCTGCTCTAACGCCGCCTTGACGGCTTTGTTGAGATTGGCCGTATCGCAATTGACCAGACGGTTGACGGTCGAGCGGACTCCCTTGACCGTACGCATGTCTTCCCAAGCCAATGTGGCCGAATAAGCACCGATAAAAGTGAGAGAGTCCACGATAGCTTGCGCTTATTTCAAGTATAACGTGTACCGGTTCCGTTTTTCTATCACTCTGGCTCGAATCTCGAAGCGATTAAAAAGTTCTTGGGCCGTCATGGCCAATTGATAGCTCTCCGTCACCAATTCGAGGTGATATTGCCCGCGCGGATGAGAAACGAATCCCCCTCCCAAGAAAAGCCCGCGAGCAAAAGAAGCGGCGCAACAATCGGATTTGGTCAACCTCCCCGGTATTTCCGCTCTCAGATTAAGTGAGTCGTCGAGAACCCCCAGTTCATTAAGGACCTGCGCCAGTCCGGGGCGCTCATCGATGTATAGCAGGTAGTTATTGGCCTGGCTCAACCGCGACCGGCGCACCGATATCTCGCCGCTGACATCGAAGAGGTCGGAAAAGAAACGCAGGCTCTTTCGCGTCACCGCCGCATTCTCTGACGACAAGTGGAGCGAGCAGCGGCCGGCGCCGTGAAGATGAAGGCGCCCGTCGACGCGGACTAGAGCGGCTAGCTCAGCCGTACGGCAGCACCGCTTACCCGGCCAGTGATGGGCCAGCTCGTCCTTAACCTGATGTGAAAAGGATGCTTCTTTCATAGGATCTCACGCCACAAGGCGCCAAGCTTGTCAGGGTCGTGGCGTGTCGGTTGTCTTTCATCCGTCAGATCCGCTACGATATGATCCAGCCCCAGCTCCCCAATGGCAGCCGTGTCCACCATGACCGTCTCGGCCCTAGTCACCGGCTCCGTGTGGTCTGTCTTAGATATACCCGTATCACTGGAAATCATCAGATCCGGCTCGACCCCGGCCGCCGACCGGAGGGCATCCAGGTGGTCGGTGGCTGTGTAGCCGTCGGTCTCCCCTCGCTGGATGCTGGTATTACAGAGGAATACTTTCTTAGCCCGCGCCCCGCGGACGGCCTCCCCGATCTCGTCCACGAGCAAGTTGGCGATTACGCTCGTATAGAGACTGCCGGGGCCTAAGATGATCGTATCGGCCGACCCCAGAGCGGCCAGGGCCTCCGGACACCCTCGAGCGCCGGCCGGCTCGATACCGACCGCGCGCAGAGGACGGAGCCGATTGGCGACATTGCATTGGCCGCTCACCCGTGAAGACGCTGATCGTCCCGACTTCGGCCAAGGTTCGACTTCGGCATAGAGCGTCAGCGGCTCCAGGGATGGAGGAAGGACCCGACCGCTGGCCCCCAGCAATTCACCCGCGGCCGCTAAGCCGGAAACGAAGTCGCCCTCAATATCGATCAGGGCGGACATTATCAGATTACCCAGCGCGTGACCGCCGAGAGTCTCTCCTTGAGGAAAACGGTACTGGAAAAGGCGCGAAAGAGTCGAGCTGTCGGCCATGGCTACCAGGCAATTACGGCCGTCACCGGGGGGAAAGCCGCCCAACTCATCTCGGAGCCGCCCGGAGCTACCCCCGTCGTCAGCAACGGTGACGATCGCATCAACCGTTTCGACGACCCTCAAGAGACTTTTGAGTAAGAGTGGCATTCCGGTCCCGCCACCGACTGCCACCACCCTTCTCAAGCGCGTTCGAAATCCTTGCCGATGTCGCGATGACGGGCGGT
>DAOUYN010000143.1 GCA_030666075.1 Actinomycetes bacterium
GGGCACCGGTATGTCGAAGGAGACTATCGACAGGATCTTCGAACCCTTCTATTCCGCCAAGAGCACGTCTGGGACGGGCCTGGGACTGTCTTTGGCTCTCAGCATCGCTCGGGAGCATGGCGGTTCGCTCGAGGTTTCGAGCCAGAAAGGGATCGGTTCCAGCTTTACCCTGAAGCTGCCGACTATTGCCGAGGTGGGGGCGACCTTCGACAGTCTTGCCCACCAGGTTAGTTAGCGATTCTGCCCCGCTCGGCGCGAGCGCACACCCATATCGATAGACACGGTCGTTGGCGAATGGATATAATCTATCCGCTATGGCTGAGAATAAAGAGAACATTCAGGTTCGGTTACCCGACGGCACGGCACTGTCGGTAGACGCCGGCGGCACGGTCGCTGATGTCGCGGCTAATATCGGGCCTGGCCTGGCCTCTGCGGCTCTGGCCGGGAAGCGAAATGGCGCCTTGGTCGATCTGACCGAGCTGGTCGCCGACGGCGACGAGATCGAGCTGATCACCGACTCCGGCCCTGAAGGTCTCGATATCATCCGGCACAGTGCCGCCCATATCATGGCCCAGGCTGTGGCCGAACTCTATCCGGGGACCCGGTTCGGGATCGGTCCGACCATCGAAGACGGGTTTTACTACGATTTTGAGCTGCCAAAAGCCCTTAGCACCGATGATCTTCCAGCTATCGAGAAAAAGATGAAAGAGATCATCAAAAGGAAAGAGAGATTCGGTCGGCGGGAGGTCTCCCGAGATGAGGCCCTGGCGGAGTTCAAGAACGGTGACCAGACTTATAAATTAGAACTCATAAACGATCTGGAGGATCCGACTCTCAGCGTCTACCAACAAGACTCGTTTATCGATCTGTGCCGTGGACCGCATATACCGCATACAGGTCGGATCAAAGCTTTTAAGCTGCTCAAAGTGGCCGGGGCTTATTGGCGCGGCGACGAGCACCGCCCGATGTTGACCCGCGTTTACGGTACGGCTTTCGCAAAGAAGGCCGATCTCAAAGCCTATCTCGAGAGGTTGGAGGAGGCCGAGCGTCGCGACCACCGGACTTTAGGGCAGCGACTCGACCTCTTCCACATCGACGAAGCCGTCGGCCCGGGACTGCCGCTTTGGCATCCGAAAGGTGCTCTGCTGCGAAAGATCGTCGAGGATTACTGGCGCGACAAACACTTGGCGAGCGGCTATGAGCTGGTGCTGACGCCCCATATTGCGCGGGTCGGTCTCTGGGAGACGAGCGGGCACCGCGACTTCTACAGCGAGAACATGTACGCCCCTATGGAGGTCGAGTCCTCCGAATACATCGTCAAGCCGATGAACTGCCCGCTCCATATGCAGATATATCGCTCTAACCCGCGAAGCTACCGCGACCTGCCTATCCGCTGGGCGGAACTGGGAACGGTCTACCGGTACGAACGCTCCGGCGTGCTCCATGGTCTGTTGCGGGTCCGCGGTTTCACCCAGGATGACGCCCATATCTTTTGTCGTCCGGACCAACTGCAAGATGAGATAAAAAAAGTGATCGGCATGGTCCTGGAGGTCTTGCCGACCTTCGGGTTCACCGAGTACGACATCTACCTATCGACCCGCCCGGAGAAGTATGTCGGCTCCTTGGACAAATGGGAGCTGGCAACCGAGGCGCTCGCCGAGTCTCTTAAAGCTTGCGGCCTGGACTTTCAGATCGACCCGGGCGAAGGCGTCTTCTATGGCCCGAAGATAGATATCAAGATAAAGGATGCTATCGGGCGGGCCTGGCAATGTACGACGATACAGGTCGATTTCAACTTGCCCGAGCGTTTCGATATCACGTACAAGGGCGAGGACAATCAAGATCACCAGCCGATCATGATCCATCGCGCGCTTTTGGGTTCGCTCGAACGGTTTGTCGGATGCTTGATAGAGCATTATGCCGGTGCTTTCCCTCTGTGGCTGGCGCCGGTCCAGGCTGTCATTATCCCGATCGCCGATAGGCACAACGATTATGCCCATTCGGTTAAAGAGAAGTTGGTTGCGGCCGGCCTTCGCGCCACGGTCGACGAGCGCTCGGAGTCGATGAACCGCAAGATCCGCGACAACCAGCTTCAGAAGATTCCCTACATGCTGGTCGTCGGGGACCGTGAGAGCGAGGCGCAGGAGGCGGCTGTCCGGCTCAGAGACGGGACCGATCTTGGCAGTCTCGCGGTCGCGGAGGTCGTCTCGGCGATGAAAGCCGAAGCCGAAGCCAAGGCTCTCGAGAGCCAGCTTGGTTGAGCACCGGCGATAGCCAACCTGTCCGACAATCTGGTATACTACCAACGTTTAAGCTGAAGTCGCACGACTTCTCACCTTATTGGCGCATAACGGGGCAGCCGAAAGGTAAGTAACGGGCGGCTTTTGCTGCCCTTTTTTTATTTTAGAACCGGGTTTCTGATTATAAAGAGCCCTTTAGGGCAAACCTAAAAATTGCAGTTCAATATGGAGGTGGCTTTGGCGCAGATCTTACGAGCACGAGTAAACGATCGGATCAGAGCGAAGCAAGTGAGGCTGATCGCTTCGGACGGAGAGCAACTCGGGATCAAGGATACTCGGGAAGCGCTCGACATAGCGAAAAACCAAGATCTGGATCTGGTCGAGGTTGCGGGGGCGGCGGACCCGCCCATCTGTCGGATAATGGACTACGGTAAGTTCAAATACGAGGAGACGCAAAAAGCCAAACGGTCTAAAAAGCATCAGCAGACGATAGTCGTCAAGGAGATGAAGTTCCGCCCGAAGATCGAGGAACACGACTTCAAGACGAAGGAAAAACATGTCAGGCGGTTTCTCCAGGCCGGCGCCAAAGTGAAGATCACGATTATGTTCCGCGGGTGGGAGACGACCCATCCCGATATCGGGCGGGGCATATTGGAACGGCTCGCTGAGGAAGTCAGCGATCTAGGAACGATAGAAATGGTGCCAAAGCTCGACGGGCGCAATATGACGATGGTGTTAGCGCCTTTGCCTGAGATTCTGGCGGAGTTGAGGAAGGAAGAATAAATGCCGAAGATGAAGACGCATCGCGGTGCGGCCAAAAGATTTCGCCGCACCGGGACCGGCAAATTGGTTCGAGGGAAGGCTTTCCACAGCCATATCCTGGAGAAGAAGTCTCCGAAGAGAAAGCGCGGTATGCGCAAGAGTACGATAGTTACGGGGAAGCAAGCCAGGAACATCAGCCGTTTGCTCGGCCGTTAATAGACTACGTTGAAGTAAGCGGGAGGTAAAGATGCCTAGAGTAAAGGGTGGTACTACCACCAGAAAAAGACATAAGAAAGTACTGGAACGGGCCAAAGGCTATCGCGGTTCGAAGAGCAAACTTTTTCGACGCGCCAATGAACAGGTCCTCCATTCGCTCTCTTACTCATATCGGGACCGTCGTCAGCGAAGACGTAACTTTCGGAAGCTGTGGATCATACGTATAAATGCGGCAGCGCGACTGAACGGTATGTCATACAGCAAGTTCATGAACGGCCTTAAATCGGCCGAACTGGAGATAGACCGCAAGGTCTTGGCAGACATGGCTGTCAATGACGAAAAAGCTTTCGCCGATTTGGTTGAGATGGCCAAGAACGCTACCGAGAAGGCAACGGCCTAGTA
>DAOUYN010000137.1 GCA_030666075.1 Actinomycetes bacterium
TTGATTCTCCTAAGTCGGCATCGATAAGCAAGAGGATGTCGCTATCGTCGACCTCAAGATTGGAGAACGCCGCATTCACAGCACCGCCCTTACCTATGTTCGAAGACATGCGCTCGACCTCGACCCCCGCGCTTTTTGCCAGCACCGCGGTGTCATCAGTCGAACCGTCATCGGCAACGACGACTCGGATCCCCGGTATCGCCTGGCGCAGACCGCTAATGGTCGCGACGATGCGCTGTTCTTCATTGAAAGCCGGCACGAGAGCCGTCACTCCCGGCTGAGACCCGCCGGGCATCAAGGCATCGAGGTGTCAGCGGCTGACTTGACGCCGAAATGCGCGGTGATGTCCCGTTTCATTAATAGATAAATGAGTGATATCTTGCCGGGCACTGTATCGACGTTATCGATCGTGCTGACATCGCGTAATTTATACGCGGCTATCCTGGAGGGTTTCCACTCGCTTGACTCGACAGCGATGACATTAACGCCCTCGAGCTCCGTCAGGGCGTCGAGAAAAAGAATGTCCCGACTGCCTAAACTGCGGTCCTCGGCCGCGAGCACGACGATATCGCGCCTTTGGCTACCGGTTGTATCGACACTAAGCAGGCCGGCCGCGCTGAGGTCATCGAGCAGACCAGGGGGCTCGTTTCCCGCTACCTCAGCAGCGAGACGCCGCCAAAATTGTTTCTCCAGCTCACCGCCGGACAATTCGCCCTCTTCCGAGCTGTCCAAGAGAGTCTGGGCGTAAACAGTGCCATCCAGATCCACGCCCTTCATATCCAGCGCCAGACGGCTCGTTTGTGCCCCGGCCAGGGCCAGCGCCTGGGCGATCTCATTGGCCAAGCCATCCTGGCCCGCGGTCAAGGTCACGATAGTCGTAGATGATTCAGCCAGACGCTCTTCAGCCATGATCGGCAAGACTTGCTTTTGAAAATCGCGCAATCCGGTCACCTCTCGCTGAAGCTCCCGGTTCCTATCGTTGATCTTGTTGACGTCGGCGCGAATGCTTTTGAACAGTGCCTCTTGTTGGTCGGCAAGGAGACCTTGATCGACGATGAGCGTGCCGAGCAGAAGACCGACCGTCAAAGCTAAGAATACCGCGACTAAGGAGGCGATATGATACCGCATATCAAACATCTTGCTGAACAGGATAGCATACCCCGCTTAGCTTGATAAAATCCGCTTCCACCAGTATTATTGTCTATCGTGTTCCCTTGAAATCTCTATAAAGGAGTTCTATGTCAGGCAAGCAGATCAGATTCATCAGTGTATTGATCATTTCGCTACTCGCGCTCACCCTCCCGACGGCGGCATTGGCCGATTCCCATTTGGCAGCCGAAGGGACGGAAACGACCGAGACCAGCGTCTCGGCAGAGGCTACCACCTCCCAGGATCCCATCGTCACCAAGACTGACGTTGACCAGGTAGGCACCCCGCTGGACAGCCTGAATGTCTCATATTGGCCGGAGTACGACGATCCGTCTGTCCTGGTCATGTATAGAGGGACAGTCGACTCATCGATCAAGACCCCGAGCACGCTTCGGATAGCTATCCCCAGAGGGACCGATGTCCGCCTCGTAGCTACTTCAGCCATCGACCCTAACGGTCAGTTTCAGTACGATACGGCCTGGAACTCCAAGCAGCTGGTCGATGGGGGCGACAAGACGATACTCACCTACGAACTCATCCACCCGACCTTTCAGTTCGAAATATATCTGCAACCGGTCAGTGGTAAAGGCAAGCGGGATTTCGACTTTAAGCTGCCGATCATCTCAGAGATCAAGAATCTTAGCGTTGACATCAAGAAGCCGGTCCGGGCCGAAAACTTTGTGGCCAAGCCGGCCGCTGCCCGCACGACCCAGGAAGGTCAGTTCGAAGACCACCTTTATTCATTCACGAACGTCGGGGCCGGACAACAATACGCTTTCAATGTCACTTACAACCGGGCCGACTCTAAGCCTTCGATCGATAAGACCACTGGTGTAGTCGATACCTCAGGCGGCAGCCAGCAGACGGCGCTCATCGTCATCTTCGTAGTCTTGCTGATCGGAGCGGCCGTCACCATGGGCGTTGTGCGGATGCGGAATGCACCGATGACCGCCTCACGCGCCAAACCCGTAAAGTCAAAATCAGGCACGAAGTCAAAGCCCGGCTCAAAGAAGAAATCCGGCTCAAAGTCGAGCGGCTCGGGCAAACCGAAGGCGTCACCCAACAAGAAGTTCTGCTCTGAGTGCGGCGAGCAAGTGAAGGCCGGTTCGAAATTCTGCCCTGAGTGCGGCCAGGACTTATAGCCCGAAGACGAGTTTGAGCTTGACGAGCAGCGTGCTCAGATAGACACGGATAAGAGGTGTCTTAATGATCACGACGCTCAGAGTCGAAAGGGCCGCGGCGATTAAGAACATCAGGTGCGCGGGTTTGGGAGATGATCGATAAAGTTGGTTGACGCCCTTGGCGTCGACTAACCTGTCGCCCACTTTCAACCTGGTCAGGAAAGTACTCGCCATTCCCTCTCGTCCCTTGTCCAGGAACTCGATGAGGTGACCGTGGGTACCGACCGCGACTATCAGCTCAGCGCCGGACTCATAGGCTATCAGTAGCGCGAGATCCTCGCTGGTCCCACCGAGCTCTATGGCCTTACTGTCCAACCCCAGCGCGTCCAGGCGCTCCTGGCCCGGCGCGCGACCATCGGTATACGCGTGGCAAACGAGCTCGGCGCCGCTCCTCAAAGTCTCGTCGGTGACGCTGTCCATATCACCGACGATCATGTCGGCTTCAAACCGCTCGTCCCTGAGCGCGTCGGCCCCGCCGTCAACCCCGATCAAGACAGGATGCATATCGCGGATATACGACCGCAAAGCCGCCAGATCGGGCTTGTAATCGTAGCCTCTAACAACAACTAGCGCGTGTCTGCCGGTAAACTGGGTCTCGAGCTCCGGCAAGGGCAGGCGGTCCAGGAGAGTAGCCGTCTCCCGACTGACATAATCTAGCGTATTGACAGCGAATTTCTCCAGCTCGACGCCGATGGATGCTCGAGCCGTCTCCATCGCTTTCTGTATCTTCTGTATGGTTTGTATCTCGCCGCGGGCGACCAGGCGCCCATCGCGATAGACCTTGCCGTCTTCGATCTCCACTTTGTCATCCTCTTGGAGACGCTCGAAGATGGCGTCGCCCACATCATCTATCAAAACGATGCCGGCGGCCGCCAATAAGAGCGGCCCGGTATTCGGATACCGGCCGGAATTGAACTTGGCGACGTTGATGACGGCGGACACTTGAGTTTCAAGAAGCGACTCTGCCGAGACTTCGTCGAGGTCCTCATGGTCGACGACGACTATCTCGCCGGGGCGCAACCGCTTCACGACGTTCTTCGTCCGCTTATCGAGCTTGACGCTACCTCGCACTCGCATCACCGATCACCTCGTCGCCCTCAACTGGATTTACCTGAACATGGATATGTTCGCTTGCCTTTCCGAGATATTGATCTATTTGCGAGCCGATCGGAAGAGGCCGCGGGCGCGCCAACGGTGTCAGTCCGGCTTCGACTCTCTCGCCGACACTTACCCGTGGTTGATCAAGATGAACGATAGCGACAAAGATATCAGAGTGGCCATCAGGCTCGATCTCAATACGGACATCATCGTACCGGCCGTAGAGCATGTATGAGGTGACTTTTCTGATTCGCCCCGTGACCGGACTGCGGATGACTGTCCCATTATTTACAGCGATATCGACAGACGAGGTCGGCGCCGACCCCCGCCCCCGAGAGGCCATGAGAAACGCTACAGGGGCACCGGGACGG
>DAOUYN010000022.1 GCA_030666075.1 Actinomycetes bacterium
CAACTATACAGGGGACGTACCTGATGGGCCTCACGGTTCAGATTACGCCCCGATCTTGCGGGCCAAATACCTGACCTCTGTGTCGACGACCGATCTGCCGGCGTCTCCAGTCGACGCGACCGAAGGTGAATTGATCACGACGGCCGGTCAGAACTTCGCTCTATGCTTTCTCTGTCACGACCAGACCTTGCTGCTTAGCAGCGGGGCGGGGACATTTTACACGAACTTTTCAGATGATGCGGCCAACAGAAACCTGCATAATTGGCACTTGATCGAGATCTCAGCCAGCGATGGTTTTACTGATCCGATCGCCGGGGCGGCGCCGGTGTGCCGCGTTTGCCACAACGATCTGCATAGCAATCAAGCCGCTGACAACACGCAGTACAGGTTTATTGACGGTGTCACTTTGACTATCGACGAAACCCCGATCCAGGCCACGAAAACGCGTCTGATCAATTTCGCCCCGCTCACGGTCGAACCGGGGTCTTATGCGAAACCGTCGTTTTATTACCGGTCTGATACGCGCCAGAGGCGTTGTTATCTGATCTGTCATTTGCCGAAGTACGGGGCGGCGGGAGTCGACGATCACGCCATGAACGGTCGAACCTACACGCCGGACGCGGCCCTCGATACAGATCCGCTGACCTACACGCCCTAGGTATACCTTCAGGTAATCATTGACGCGCCCCTGCTTAAGCTCTATCTTTTTACCATGCCGAGCGTTAAGTCAGTGACAGAGAACCTGCCGTTGGCCGAGCCGGCTTCCACACCGGGCGAGGTCGTCCGAGCGCTCCTGGGGATGTCGCGGGCGATCGTCGCCGTTTTCGTTCTAGCCCATGCCGGACTAGCGGCCATCTTAGCTACCAAGATCATACCGGACGTCAACACGATCATCGTCGGCAGCCTCGCGTGTGTCTTCGGCACCGGCGCTCTTATCGGCCTGAACGACCTCCTAGATATCGACCTGGACCGCCGGCGGTATGTCGAGCTCGGTCCGGCTCCGGCTGTCGATACGGACGGGGGAGGGTTTGATATCGGAGCGCTCTTTATCCATCATCCAGTCGCCAGAGGGGTCATCAGTTTGCGCTTCGGGATCATTTGGGTGGGGGTCCTCTCCATCGTCAGCCTCATCTTCATCTACCAACTTAAGCCCGGCCTCTGGCCGATATTCTTTGCTATCGGTGTCTTTGTCGCCCTTTACTCAGTTTTGGGGGCGTTCACCTACTGGAAGTTCCTCGCGGTGGCGACGGCCGTCACCTTGGGTGCGCTGGCCGGGTGGCTGACGGTGGCGGAAGAGACTTCAACCGCGCTGTGGCTCTTCGCCGCCTGGACTTTTCTTTGGGAGATAGGCGGGCGCAATGTCCCGAACGACTTCAACGACATAGACGAGGACAGGGCGCTGGGAGTAAAGACGATCCCCGTCGCCCTCGGCCCGAAGACCGCTTCGCGAGTGGTGATGGTGGCGCTCACGCTTAGCTATGCGATCAGTTTTCCTCTCTTCGTGGCTACGCAAATGCCCACCTTTTTTATTGCCGGCGCTGCCTTGGTCGGGCTATATCTTCTGCTGATCCCGGCCTGGGGTCTCTGGCGCGACCCGCGTCCGGAGATATCCCGGCGCCTATATAATAGATCAGCCATTTACCCCTTGGTCTTGCTGGTTCTACTCATGGCAAATCTGTTCTTAATCGGTTAATATGGTGGGGTTATCGCCAATTAGGAGGGCAAGAGATTGAGTTTAGAGGAACGCCTAGACCAGACAAAGAGACCCGAGTCTGAAGAAAAAGTACAAGCCTTTTTTTCGTCGGTTGCGAAACGGTATGATATTGCTAACAGTCTGATGAGTTTCGGCACGCACTACGGTTGGAAGAGAAAGGCTGTAGCCGAAGTCGATCCGCAGCCGGGAGATCAATGCGTCGATGTCTGTACGGGGACGAACGATGTTGCCGTGATGTTGGCGAATAAAGTCGGGCCCGAAGGGCACGTCACCGGGGTCGACTGGAACCAGGACATGCTCGATGCGGGCCAGTTCAAGATCGATAAGTTCGGCCTCTCCGATCGCATCACCAACAAACGAGGCGATGCTGAAGACCTTCCGCTGGAAGACAATACGTTCAATCGGGCAACCGTGGCGGTCGCCTCGCGTCACCTCAATATAGACAAGCATTTTCAGGAGATGTACAGGGTGCTCAAACCGGGGGGTAGAGCCGTCTGTTTGGATTTCTTTAAGCCGCCCAATCCGGTCTTCGCGAAGCTATATGATGTTTACTCATATTCGATGATGCCGCGGATCGCCACTTTGGTCACGCGCGACCGGACAGGTGTTTACGACTATCTTCCTGATTCTATCCGGGTCTACTATGAGCCCGAGGCTTTCGCTAAAGAGATGAGAGACGCGGGATTTAAGAACGTCAAGTACTACCCGATCTCGTGGGGTATCTGCTACATCTTTGCCGGTGACAAATAACCCTCTCGCGCGCTGAAGGTCTGCCGATGGCCAAGAATATCGAACTCAATGCCTGTATCTCGAACCCCGAGACACTTTTCGCTGTGGACTTGGGATCTCTTGATGCGGTTTATCTGGGGCAACCTTATTGCCTGAAATACGACGGCAACTACCTTCTCGACCCGGCAGCGGTCACTACGGCTGTAGACAGGCTTCACGCAGACGATAAGAAGGCCTACCTGACAACTCCGGCCATCCTGACGGATTCTGATTGGCCGCGCCTCGAAACGGTGCTGAGGGCTGCGGCTGCGGCCGGTATCGACGGGTTGGAGGCGCACGACGTCGGGGTCTTTCGTTGGATGAGACGCGAACTCCCTGAGATCGCCGTACATGTCGGTAATTTTACCAATGTTTACAATGAAGAGTCTGCCGCCATGTGGGAGCGTTTAGGGGCTGCGAGAATCGTTCCGAGCCACGAATTGACCGGTGATGAGCTGGAGATCGTAGTGGGGGGCTGTGGGGTCGATTGTGAGCGCCCCGTGCATGGTCCTTTGCCGCTGGGCATGGCCTACACCTGCTTACTCAGACGAAACACGCCCGACTCGCCCGAGAAGCCGTGTCGGCAGCAGTGCGCCGAGCCGCATTACCTGGAGCTGGATGGGTGGCGGATGCGCTCGGTCGGGACTTCTTTGTTGAGCGGCGAGGACTACTGCTTGGTCGAACACCTGGAGGACCTAGCAGCTCGCGGTCTGGCGGCCTTCAGACTCGAGACCTATTTCGATAACGCCGAGAAGATAAATCAGCTGAGCGCGGTCTACAGACAGGCGCTGGAGCTGGCAAGCACAGGGACGGCCGTAGAAAGCTCTCAAGTCGAACTGCTTCGGGGGCTGGCACTTCGCGGTCTCTGCAACGGTTGGCACTTTGGCCGAAATGGCCGGGATTACGTGGGGGCGGGTGACGCCTGTGTCAACTAATGGGGCAGCTAAAAAACCGGAATTGATGTCTCCCGCCGGCAGCCTTGAGGCGGCCGAAACGGCCTTCGACGCCGGCGCCGATGTCGTCTATGCCGGTGTCTCCGGTATCTCTATGCGGCCGAAGCGGGTTGAGTTCGGCGGGGATAATATCGGCGACCTGCTCAAATACGCGCATGGGCGCGGTAAGAAAGTCTACGCGGCCACCAATGTGTGTCCAAAACCGGCCGATGTCGACTTCTTTCACGAAAAGATAGCCGAGCTGCACGAGAGCCGCGTCGACGGCATCATCCTGGCGGATATCTCGATGATGGAGTACGTCCGCGACCACTACCCGGATATGCCGGTGCATGCCAGCATCATGACGAGTGTCGTCAACGCCGAAGCCGCTGAGTTTTATAAGGAGCGCGGTGCGTCGGTAGTCGTCGTCTCCCGCAGCCTTGAAGATATGGAGGAAGTACGCCGCATCGCCGAGGCGACCGATATCGACCTGGAGGTCTTCGTTCACGGAGGCATCTGTTATATGTTCGACGGCGATTGCTATATGAGCAGCTACTGGCGGCAGAAATGGGACTACGACGCCGACCGCAAGAGCCATCGCCTCTTTGGGCAGAACAATACAAAAGGGGAGTGCCAGCTTATATGTAAGCGTTCCTGCTCACTAAAGAACGACAAAGAAGAGGTGGCGTCCGGACGGCTCATGCGCCGTCCCGATGATGTCGGACTTGAGCGGCTCCCGTTTTACTTTGAAATCGGAGTCAGGATATTAAAGATCGAAGGTCGGGCGATGCCGCTTCGATATGTACGCGAGGTGACCCAGCTATACCGGCAAGCCATCGATGCCTATGCTGCCGCCCCTGAGCGCTTTCAGATCCTCGACGAATGGCGCCCGGTCATCGATCGGCTTATCGAAGACCGCTTGGAATACGAGCGCACCTGGCACATCGGATAGTTCCAGGGACACGTACCTAATTATTTCAGTACGGAATGTAATTAGGTACGTGTCCCTGGAACTTAGCTGAGAGTGGCGACGATCAATTGTTGATCGCGGGCCGCGAGGTCGCGGATCTCGATGTCGATAAATCCGGTCTCGCTCAACCACTCTCGATACTCGCTCTCGGTCCAGGTGCCTCCGGACGATGTGTTGACCAGCATGTTGATGCCAAAAAAGGCCGCCGATGCGCTTCGTCCCCTCACGAAATCCAGGATGGCGATCGTGCCGGCTGGGCTCAATTGAGCCGCCACTCGAGCAAAAAGTCCCTTTATCTTTTCCGGCCCGTATATGTGCGTGACGTTCCCGAGGAACGCAATGTCGAACGGCCCGTTGGGCAATCGCTCGTTAAAGTCACCGCCGACCGCCGTGATCGCGGGAAAGTCCCGGTTGATCTCATCCCTGATGACATCAACCGCATCCGGGAGATCGAATAGGACAGCCTCGATGCCGCGCTCGGCCATTACTTTACTGACAGTGCCTGTCGCTCCGCCGATGTCCAGAATAGAAGCAGCGTCCGGTGTCCGCTTCAAGCAGACCTCGGCTACTTCCTCGGCCGTGGCTTTGGCGTAGACGTCCATGGCCCGAATGAACCCCTCGACCCCTTCGCTGAAACGGTCGCCGGGCACAGGTTCGCCGCTTTTTATGACCTCGGGCAGCGTCAACCATCGTTCGACCAGGCGCCACGAATGAAGGACCGCCCACCCAAGGTAGGACTCGGCATCGGGATCGGCGAATCGCTCTCGCGCTCTGTCGGTCAAGGCGTACAGGTTTTTATCGAGAGACACGTAGTCCAGAGTCGCCAGCGCTTCTAGCGCAAGGCCGGTCGCTCTGGCATCCAGATTCAGGGCTGCAGCAACTTTGGATGGCTCGGCCGGACCGCCGGACAGCTGCCCGAATATGCCCTGCTTGATGGCGGCCGCCACCAGGGTCAATTCTTGCCATCCACCAGGCTCAAACCAACTAGAGCTGTGGTAGTTATCGGTCAAATATCGGGCTTTTGTCATGTTATAATCAGCGGATTCAAGGGCTACCTCGTCTATCGCGCTATTTTATCAGAGTTGGAGTAAAGTGAGAAAACGGATCGGTTCCATCCTCTACGTCAGGCTCAGATGCCCTGAGATATATCCGGCCAGCGTCGTATATCTGGCAGACTACGTGCATAAGAAGCGTCCCCACGTCGACCAATGGGTCTTGGATATGATGCGCGTTCCCGAGCGGGAAGAAATGGCCGCGCTCTTAGAAGAGATCGAAAAGCATGATCCCGATGCCGTTGCTTTCTCATGGCGAAATCTCCAGCCGTTCAGTCCTAATGAGGACGACGATTCATTGAGCCAAGCGTTTACCTTTTATCACTCGTCGAATATGGTCAAAAAGGCGGGCGCGGCCGTCAACGGTCTCCAAAGAGTCATGGCCTACAACAGCCGTATCAAACAAAACCTCTCCCTGCTGCATGCCGTCCATCGCCACTTTCCGGACAAGCAGATCGTGGCGGGCGGGCCGGCTTTCGGTCTCTTTCTCGATCGGATCACCGAGCGAGCTCCGGAAGGGACTATCGCGGTGGCCAGCGAGGGAGAGAGCGCGCTGGTAAAACTGATAGACGGCGAAGACCTGAGCGACGAACGCACGGCTATCAAACAAAACGGGAAGCTGGTCTTTGGCGAGAAGAAAGAGTATTTGGACCTTTGGAATGAATCGACCCCCATCGACTTCGATTATATAGAAACGATCTTTCCGGACTTCGACTACTATATGCAGGACAAATTCCGCGATTGGTACGAAGTGAGCGTGCTCACCAAGAGGGGCTGCCCTTACAAGTGCATGTTTTGCGCTTACGGGTACATCGACGGTTACAAAGTACGGTACCGACAGCCGGAAGTCGTCGTCGATGAAATCGAAAGCCTGGTCAAGCGATATGGTGTCCAAAAACTCTGGTTCTGTGACTCACAGTTCTATCCCTCCAAGCACTCCCTGCCGATCGTCGAATCGACGTTGGACGGGATCATCGACCGGCAACTCGATATCCGCTGGGCGTCCTACCTGCGCATCGATAATTTCACCCCGTCTTTGACGCATAAAATGGTCGAGTCGGGCCTTAGGCAGTTGCGGCTGTCGATCACTTCCGGTTCTCCACAGATCATCAAGGGGTTGAAGATCGGGATGCGACTCGACAATTTCTATCGCTCTTGCCGCTTTCTGGTCGACGCGGGCTATGAGGGACAAATCAATCTGGACCTATCTTTGAATGCACCCGGAGAGACGCCGGAAACGATTTTAGAGACGATCGAGACGGTGGAGAAGATCGCCTCGATCTTCAAGCCCGGCCAGGTCAGGCCCTTCATCATCTTCCTGGCGGTCCAGCCGAAGACTAAACTTGCCGACTATGCGGTTTCCAAGGGGTACCTGAAGCCTGATTTTGACCCCCTCGCGCTGAGCCCGTTCACGATCAAGGGTCTCATCCACAATCCGGCCCCGCTGGGCAGGCCGATAGGGAGGGCGGTCATGGACGCGATGGAAAACCATCCCGACAACGTCGGTTGGTCGGTCCTGAATGAACTAAAGGAATTATACTCGAGCTGATTCTCTCCTAAAGCAATATTGCTTCCCTGTTGACCAGCTATTCCCTTTAAGGTATAAACATCTAGCTCGTTAGGAAACGGTATGTAGTAGACAGCTTCGGCCTTTTTCCAAAAGGTCGGGGCTGTTTTTGTTTGTGGGTCGTTGTTTAAAGAATGGAGCAAAAGCTTGATCGCACTTAGCACGCAAGAGATCAAAACGAATATATTGAGCGGACTGACTGTGGCGTTGGCCATGGTGCCGGAGGCCATTGCGTTTGCCTTGGTGGCTCAAGTCGCACCCCTGGTCGGCCTGTACGCGGCCTTCATTGTTGCGCTGATCACATCCGTCTTCGGGGGCCGGCCGGGGATGATATCCGGAGCGACGGGGGCGCTGGCAGTGGTCTCGGTGTCGCTGGTGGTTACGCATGGAGTGGAGTACTTGTTCGCCGCCGTCGTGTTGATGGGCCTGCTGCAGTTGTTATTCGCCCTTGGACAGCTGGGCAAGTTCATTCGCATGGTGCCGCATCCGGTTATGCTCGGCTTCGTTAACGGACTGGCCATAGTGATCTTTATCGCGCAGTTCGAGCACTTTAAAGTGGCCGTCCCCGGGGGGACTCATACGTGGATGACGGCCTCGGCGCTCTATGTCATGGGCGCATTGATCGCTTTGACCGTAGCAATAATCTACCTGCTGCCTCGATTAACAAAAGCTCTGCCCGCCACTCTGATCGGCATCGTCGTCGTTTCCGGCTTAGTGGCGGTACTGGGTATCGATAGCAAAACCGTCGGCGACCTCGGCTCGATAGCCGGAGGCCTGCCGGTTTTCCACCTACCGAACGTACCGTTCAATCTGGAGACATTGAGAATAGTCTTTCCTTATTCACTTATCCTGGCGGCCGTCGGCCTTATCGAGTCGCTGCTGACGCTCAACCTGGTAGACACCATGACCGATACACGCGGTCGGCCGAACCGCGAGTCGATGGCACAGGGTTTTGCCAATGTCGTCACCGGGTTCTTTGGCGGTATGGGCGGGTGCGCCATGATCGGACAGAGCATGATCAATGTGAACGCCGGAGCGCTCAAGCGGCTGTCAGGTATAGCGACAGCGCTGTTTCTTCTCTCATTCATGCTGTTTGGGTCATCGCTTATCGAGAGTATCCCGCTGGCCGCATTGATCGGTGTCATGTTCGTCGTGGCCGAAAAGACCTTTGAGTGGGGGAGCCTGCAGGTACTACACAAGGTGCCGCGCTCCGACGCGTTCATCGTGGTCGCGGTCACGATCGTAACGGTCTTCACTGATCTGGCGATAGCCGTCGTGCTGGGCGTCATTATCGCCGCATTGGTATTCGCTTGGGAGCATGCCAAGCATATCAATGTGAAGACCTACAGCGATGAAAAAGGTTGGAAGGTCTATGAGCTCGAGGGATCGCTCTTCTTTGCCTCGGTCGCTGAGTTCCAGACCCTCTTCTCTCCAAATGATGATCCCGACCAGGTAGTAGTGGAGTTTCGCCACGCCAGAGTGGTAGATCATTCCGCGCTGGAAGCTATTGACACGCTTGCCTCCCGTTACGAAAAAGCCGGAAAATCTCTACACTTACGCCATCTCAGTCCTGATTGCCTCGAGCTATTGAGCAAGGCCAGAGGGATGGTCGAGGTGAATGTCCTCGAGGATCCACACTATCGCGTTGCCGACGATATGGCCGGTTAGTCGCGGCAGTGATTCCCCCCTGCGCAGGTGATATGATAAAATATACGCGCTGAATTCACGCTTGTTGATGATCGCTTAACGGAGGGTCTAATGGCCGAAGAAGAACTTTTTGTCCCCAAGTGGATCGCCTGGGAGACTACCGGGCGCTGCAACCTGAATTGCGTCCATTGTCGCTGTGACGCCAGCATGGAGGCGGGCCAAGGCGATCTGGATACGGCGGAGGCCAAGGCGATCCTCGATGACATCGCCGGTTACGCCAAGCCCGTGCTGGTCCTCTCGGGCGGCGAGCCGCTGATGCGTAAAGATATCTTCGAGATCGCCGCATATGGTACGGAAAAAGGGTTAAGGATGTGCATGGCCACGACCGGTACGCTCATCAACGACCGGATCTGCGAACAGATGAAAGAGAGCGGCATCCGCATGGTCTCGCTCAGTCTCGATGGTTCGACTCCCGAGATCCACGACGACTTCCGAAGCCAAAAAGGGGCGTTTGCCGGCACGATGCG
>DAOUYN010000025.1 GCA_030666075.1 Actinomycetes bacterium
ACAGTTGATATTGCCATCGCCGGTGACGCGACAGACTCAGCCTCAGGTGTAGATGGATACTCGATCGAGTGGAGCACTTCTGCCGTAACCCTTCCTGACACCATCAAAGACATGGAAGAGAGTGACAGTGCGACCACTTCGCCGGCCCTAACTCCAGACGATCCGAATTTCACCCTGGCGCCGCCCAATGTCACTCCGACCGGGGTAAATATCTCTGTCAGTCTGCCCAACGATATCGATGCTGTCTTTGACCAGGTAAATTGTCAGGGTGTCCTCTCTATCGACCAAGTACCGCCGGTCAAGTCGGCCCCTGAAGGCCGGGTCCATCTCAAGAACGGCTACTACGAGGCCTTTACAGATGCTTGCTTCGATCCGCAGATCACGGTCACGATCCCTTACAATCCGATCAATGTCTATGATAATGAGAACGATCTACGGCTGATCCACTGGGAAGGCGGGGTCTGGGTCGACAGAACCACGTCGATCGATACGACGAATAACCGCATCACCGGTGTAGTGGATAGCTTCTCGCCGCTGGCCGTGACGCAACCTGCCCCTCCGGGGACCGGCGTCAAGGCGAACGTCCTCTTAGCTTTGGCTTTACTCCTGATCGGCGGCGGGCTCATTCTTCTGCGCGGCAATCGGGGTTGGACCATCTCCCGCAAGACTATCTAGTCGATTCCGTAGACAAGCTTTACTCCTGTTGCTCAAAACCGCGCGACTTCGGTGATATAATTCATAGGTTACGCGTTTTTAGGGAGGAACGTCCGTGTCACAAGATAAGATCGTCATAAAAGGGGCCAGGGAGCACAACCTAAAGAATATCAACCTCGAGCTGCCCCGGGATAAGATCATCGTCATGACCGGGCTGAGCGGGTCAGGGAAGTCATCGCTCGCGTTCGACACCATCTACGCCGAAGGACAGCGACGATATGTCGAGTCTCTTTCCGCTTACGCGCGCCAGTTCCTCGGGCAGATGCAAAAACCCGATGTCGACCACATCGATGGCCTCTCGCCGGCCGTCTCGATCGACCAGAAGACTACTTCCCGGAACCCGCGTTCCACTGTCGGGACAGTCACCGAAATATATGACTACTTACGTCTGCTTTACGCCCGCATCGGCATCCCGCATTGTCCGAATTGCGGCCGGGAGATCAGCAAACTCTCCGCCCAGCAGATCATCGACCGGATCATGGATTTGCCCATAGAGTCCAAGTTCCACGTCTTGGCCCCGCTTATCCAGGGGCGAAAAGGAGAGCATAAACGGATCTTTGACAACTTGCGTCGGGAAGGATTCGTTCGCGTTAAAGTCGATGAAGAAGTACGGCTGCTCGAAGAAGATATCAAGTTGGACAAGAACCAGAAACACACGATCGAGGTCATAGTCGATCGCCTGGTGATGAAGGAAGACCTCCGACGGCGGCTGGCAGGCTCGATCGAGCTGGCCCTGAAGCTCGGGGAGGGTATGGTCCATATCGAGTTGATAGATGGGTCCGGCGAAGCGGAGGTCCTCTCATTCTCAGAGCAGTTTGCTTGCTTCGATTGCGGGCTGGGTTTCGAAGAACCCGCGCCCCGACAGTTTTCGTTTAACAGCCCTTATGGGGCCTGTGAGACATGCGGGGGCCTTGGGAGCCGTCCCGAGATCGATGCGGAGTTAGTCATTGCCAGCATCGATCTGACGCTTGACGAGGGGGCGATCCATCCTTGGTCGGGCAAGACCAGATATTATTCGAGCCTCTTGCAGGCGCTCGGCCGCGAGCACGACTTCAGTACGAAAGTTCCTTATAGGCAGCTGACCGAGGAGCAAAAGCACCTCATCATATATGGTGAGCCGCGGACCGTCGTCGATGTCCGCTATGTAAATGACCGCGGGATGAGCCGGGAGTACCGGACTGTCTATGAGGGAGTCATCCCGAGCTTGATGCGGCGTTACAAGGAGACGGAATCCGAGTTTTCGCGCCAGCGGATCGGGCAGTATATGTTGACGGCTGAGTGCCCCGCTTGCAGCGGCGCCCGGCTCAAGCCAGTCAGTCTCGCCGTGACCCTAGCCGGCCTCAACATCCACGAACTTTGCAGTCTGCCGGCACTATCGTCGGTAGAGTTTATTGAAGGGCTCCCAGAGAAGCTTTCTGAGCGGGAGATGATCATCGCCGGACGGGTCCTCAAGGAAGTAAAGGAGCGCCTGCGGTTTCTCGTCGATGTCGGGCTGGACTACTTGACGCTCGGTCGGGCCGCGGCAACACTGTCGGGCGGGGAGGCCCAGCGGATACGTTTGGCCACCCAGATCGGTTCGGGACTGATGGGTGTTCTGTATGTGCTCGATGAGCCTTCTATCGGCCTTCATCAGCGCGATAACGACCGCCTGATGGCCACTTTGAAAAGATTGCGCGATCTGGGAAACACGCTGATAGTCGTCGAACATGATGAAGCCACGATCAGAGAAGCTGATTTCGTGGTCGACATCGGCCCCGGGGCCGGCGAGCATGGCGGGCACATCGTCGCCACCGGGACACCGCAGCAGATCATGGAGTCCAAGGATTCAGTCACCGGGCTTTATTTAACCGGCAAAGCCGGCGTGGTCGTGCCGGCCGAGCGTCGCCCCGGCAATGGCCGCAAGCTCGTCATCCGCGGGGCGCAAGAACACAACCTTAAGAATATAGACATAGAGTTTCCGCTGGGGAAATTCATCTGCGTTACCGGGTTGTCCGGCTCCGGCAAGAGCACCCTCGTCAGTGATATCCTGGCTCGAGCGCTCTCCCAGGAGCTGCATCGCGCCAGGGTCAAGCCGGGACGGTTCACGGCGCTAGAGGGCCTGCGGAACATCGACAAAGTCATCGAGATCGACCAGTCACCGATCGGGCGCACCCCCCGGTCGAACGCCGCCACCTACACAGGGGTCTTCGGCGAGATCCGCAATGTTTTCGCCACTACTCAAGAGGCGAAAGTCCGCGGATATGCTCCAGGGCGCTTCAGCTTCAACGTTAAGGGCGGGCGGTGCGAGTCCTGTCGCGGCGACGGGACCATCAAGATAGAGATGCATTTCCTCCCGGATGTCTATGTCCCCTGCGAGGTCTGTAAGGGACGGCGCTACAATGACGAGACGCTAGAGGTCAAGTTTAAAGGGAAGACGATCTCTGAAGTGCTGGATATGTCGGTTGAGGAGGCAGCGGGCTTCTTTGACAAGATCCCCCGGATCAATCGACGCTTGATGACGCTCTTCGATGTCGGCCTGGGCTATATCCGCCTCGGGCAGCCGGCGCCGACACTTTCCGGAGGTGAAGCGCAACGGGTCAAGCTCGCTTCCGAGCTGGGCAAGGTGGCTACCGGGAAGACTTTCTATATCCTGGACGAGCCGACGACCGGACTTCACTTTGCGGATGTAGCAACCCTGCTGGGGGTTCTCCAACGTCTGGTCGACTCCGGGAACACGGTCTTGGTCATCGAGCATAATCTCGATGTCATCAAAAGTGCGGACCACATCATCGACCTCGGACCTGAAGGCGGCGACAAAGGCGGACAGATCGTCGCGGCCGGGACTCCTGAAGCGGTGGCAAAAACGCCCGACTCGTACACCGGACGCTACCTTTCCCCGCTCGTCGGTGGGTAGGCTTCTAGGAACCGGGGCCGACTTGGAGTAAAATCGATCCAATCCTTTAATACGTTAACTTGACGCAGCCCCAAGGGGCGCCAACCGATAGCCGGTTCGCCGGCAAGGAGTGAAGATGCTGAAAATAGCTATCCCTAAAGGCAGTCTTGAGGAGCAGACGTTGCTCCTCTTTTCTCAAGCCGACATGCCTGTACAGAAGAGTTCGCGGCAGTACAACCCGGTCGTGGACGATCCCCGCATCGACAAAGTGAAAATCCTGCGGCCGCAGGAGATACCGACCTATGTCACTGATGGATTCTTCGACCTGGGGATATCTGGTCTCGATTGCATCGGGGAAGCCGGAGCCGACGTTATAGAGGTCGCCGACATGCCCTATGCGAAGACGGGTTCAGGCAAGCTCAAGATGGTTGTCGCCGTTCCGAACGACTCGCCGATAGAGAAGCCGGAAGATATTCCCCCGGGGAGCCGGATCTCCGCCGAGTTCCCGAAGACGGCGGAGAAGTACTTTAAGAAGCTCGGCATCCCGGTAGATATCTTCTTTTCTTACGGGGCCACCGAGGCCAAGGTCCCCGAGCTGATGGATGTCATCGTCGATCTGACTGAAACCGGCCAGACGCTTCGGCGCAATCAACTGAAAATAATCGGCGTCATCATGGAGTCGACGACAAAACTGATAGCGAACAAAGCCGCCTGGGCCGACCCCGAAAAGCGGCGCGCTATCGAAGAGATCAAGACCCTACTCTTGGGGGTCATCGAGGCCCGAGGGAAGGTCCTTATCTCAATGAACGTGCCAAAGGATCGCCTCGACGAAGTCATAGCGGCCCTGCCGGCGATGAAGCGCCCGACCGTCAACCAGCTTTATGACTCCCACTACCTGGAAGTAGCGACAGTCGTCGAGAAGAATCAAGTGAATCTGTTGCTGCCGCAACTGAAAGCGCATGGCGCCGAGGACATCCTTGAGCTGGGGATATCGAAGATAGTGAGATAGCGGCTAAGGCCCCATGTTAAAATCTGGGGATGATCGATGCGAATCTCCGGAGGGAAGCCAGGAACGCTCCCGAGCGGCCCGGCGTCTATCTGTTCAAAGACGAGGGCGGCAACGTCCTCTACGTCGGCAAGGCCAAATCTCTTAAGAATCGGGTCCGGTCCTATTTCCAAAAGAACCATCCGCTCGAGAAGGTCCGCCGGCTCGTCGACGGTTCGCGCTTCCTAGACTTCTTTGTTACCGCGACCGAGGTAGAGGCGCTCGTCCTTGAGTGCAACCTGATCAAGCGGTACCACCCGCGCTACAACGTCGAGTATCGTGATGATAAGAGCTATCCATACTTGGCCGTAGATTTGAAGCAGGAGTGGCCCAGGGTCCGCTACACGCGGGAGCGTCACCGTCGAGATACCCGGTATTTCGGACCGTATACGAACGCCCAGGCCCTGAAAGAAACTCTCGATACCTTGCTCAAGATATTTCCCTTGCGTACCTGTTCCGACAGCGTACTAGTTCGGGCCAAACGGACCGGGCGGCCGTGTCTTTACTATCATATCGGGCGGTGTCCGGGTCCATGCATCGCGAAGATAGACCACGCGGAGTACGGGCGGACGATCGAACGGATATCGGGGTTCTTAGAGGGGCGCCAGGAGCAGGTCATCGCCGATCTCACTAAAGAGATGGAGCAGGCGTCACAGGCCCAGGAGTATGAGCGGGCCGGCCTCTTCAGGGACCGGGTCAAGACAGCCTCGCAAACCTTGGAAAAGCAGCGCGTAGCCACGGATAGCCGCCTTAACCAAGATATCTTCGGCGTCGCTGAAGAAGACGATATCGCCTGTGTGCAGTTATTGAAGGTACGGTCCGGCAAGTTGGTCGGGAGCGAGGATTTCATCGTCGAGCTGGCGGCGGGGACTGATACGTGTGAGATCTTGAGCAGTTTCATCAAGCAATACTACGATAGCACCCCGATCATCCCCGACGAAGTCGTTCTGGCTGAAGAGCTGGAGGAGCCGGAGGCGATCGCGTCCTGGTTATCGGAAAAGCGCGGGCGGGCCCTTGCCATGACGGTCCCGAAGCGGGGACTGAAGAAGCGGCTCATTGAGATGGCGGTCGAGAACGCGTGGCATTCGATCGGGCGCTTCAAGGTCCGCTCCGAACATGAATCGAAAAAAGTCATGGCAGGCTTGATGGAACTTCAAGCGGCGCTGGGGCTCGATGCGCCGCCCGCGACCATCGAGTGCTTCGATATCTCTAATATCAGCGGCACTAATGCCGTCGGGTCGATGGTCGTATTCCTGGGCGGACGTTCCGCGCGCCAGGCTTATCGGCGTTTCAAGATCAAAACAGGCCAGGGGGAGCCCAATGATTTCGCGATGATGAAAGAGGTAGTCGGGCGGCGGTTGGCGCGGGGTTCAAAGGACCCGAAATTTGCGGTCCGCCCGGACCTGATAATAGTTGACGGTGGCAAGCCCCAGCTTCGCGCGGCCATGGAGGCTTTGGCGGCGGCCGATATCGACTCCGTCCCGCTGGCGGCTCTAGCCAAACAGAATGAGGACCTATATCTACCGGGCCGAGCTGATCCGGTGCGTCTTCCCGAGCGCTCCGCCGGCCTTTATCTGGTTCAGCGGATCCGCGATGAAGCCCACCGTTTTGCGGTCGATTACCATCGACGGTTGCGCTCCAAGTCGATGCGCGCTTCGCGCCTCGATGACATATCCGGCCTGGGCGAGAAGCGGCGGACTCTGTTGTTGCGCCATTTCGGAAGCGTCAAGCGGATAGCGCAGGCACAAGAAGAAGAGCTGGTCGCGGCCGGTCTGCCCCGGCCGGTGGCAAAGAATGTGAAGGATGCTCTCGGTGGGGGCTGAGCGATGGGGCCCCGGCGCCTCGATCCGTCGGTACGAATTCGGGTCCTGGCGCGGCCTCGTGGTGTCTCGGGAGGAGCTGGTCCTGGCCCACTTCTGGGGCGACGACCCCGAGGTGCTCCTGGGGCGGGCCGCCAAACCCCTCGAACCCCGGCTCCACGCACTCTTAAATGATTACTTTTCCGGCCGGGCGACTGAGCCGGCCGGCTGGGCTGTCGGCCTTGAGGGGCTCCCACAGTTCGATCGGGCCGTTTACAGGGCGGTCCGCGCTGTCCCTCGGGGACTGACGGCCACTTACAAAGAGATCGCCGTTGCGGCCGGATCGCCGCGAGCCGCGCGGGCGGTCGGCAATGCGCTGGCCCGAAATCCGATACCGCTCTTCGTCCCGTGCCACCGCGTGCGCGGCGCGAATGGGGCCGGGGGTTGGAGCGGGCCGCCGGGATGGAAAGACCGGCTATTGGCCCTCGAGGCCCGGCCCGGATAAAATACACTATAGGAGTGATTGACGAATGAAGAATTTCATCTTGCGAATACTGGTGACCGGCGGCGTGATCTTCGGCATCGCTTTTTTCTTACCGCAGTTCATCGAGGTGACCGGCGTCCAGGCGGCCTTGGCGGCCGCTCTGGTTCTCGCGCTGGTGAACGCCTTTATCAGGCCGGTGGTCATGGTGCTGACTCTGCCGATCAACTTCATGACCCTGGGCCTCTTCACTTTGGTCATCAACGCCCTGATGCTCTACATCACGGCGTACTGGGTCGATGGTTTTATGCTGGCTGGATTTTGGCAGGCGATGACTGCCGCGCTTCTCATCAGCGTGGTCAGCTCTTTCTTGGCCAAGCGAGTGACGGACTGACCGGCGGGGCGGCGGTTGTGGTAGAGTTGAGTGGCTAGATGACCACGGAAAAAGACACAGCCGCTGAAGTAGAGTTCACCATCATTACCGGCCTCTCCGGCGCCGGTAAATCTGAGGCAGCCCGTTGCTTTGAAGACATGGGGTATTTCTGTGTTGATAATCTGCCTCCCGCCCTAGTCTCAAGGATGGCGGAACTGTGCGCGTTGCCGGGGAGTTCCGTTAAGAAAGTCGCCCTCGTCAGCGATGTCCGGGGCGGTCACTTCTTCGAAGACCTGCAGACAGCGTTGGAGTCCCTGAAAGAACGGGGCATCACGTATCGTGTCCTCTTCCTCCAGGCCGCGGACGATACCTTACTTAAGCGCTTTAAGGAGACGCGTCGGCCGCACCCGTTGGCGGAAGAGGGGCGCATTCAGGACGGCATCAAAGAAGAGCGGGCGTTGCTCCAAGCAGTCAAAGCGACGGCCGATCTCGTTATCGACACTTCCCAGCTGACCGGTCACGAGTTGCGCGACAAGATCCGCAGTGCTTTCCTGGGATCGTTGCGGTCGGAGTCGGTCGTGGTCAGCGTCATGTCCTTCGGCTATAAGTATGGACTTCCCCTCGATGCCGATATCATCATGGACGTTCGTTTTCTTCCTAATCCCCACTATATCGAGGAGCTTCGATACCATCATGGAAAAGAAGCTCCGGTCAGGGATTTTGTTATGTCGAGACCGCAGACACAGGCATTCACCGAGCACTTTTTCGGACTGATCGGGTTCTTGCTGCCGGAATATATCAAGGAAGGCAAGACCTACGTCAACGTCGCTTTGGGGTGCACCGGCGGTACCCATCGGTCGGTGGCGTTAACTGAAGCGACTGTGGCCTGGCTGGCTGATC